>JAJTFU010000015.1:28531-37218 GCA_021299075.1 Novosphingobium sp.
CATAGATGTCGGCCGGCCATGACAGGTCGGGCCAACGCCCGGAGTCGAGCACATAGGCGTGGCTCGCGCCCGAATCGAACCAGACGTCGAGGATGTCGGCAACCGGTTCCCACTCGCTGGGATCATACTTGCCTTCAAGGAAGCGGTGCGCGGTATCGGGGGTCCAGGCGTCCATCCCCTCGGCCCGGACCGCAGCAATGATCGCCGCGTTGACTTCCGGATCGACCAGGTAGTCGCCGGTCTTGCGGTTGACGAACAGCGTCATCGGCACGCCCCAGGCGCGCTGGCGGCTGAGCACCCAGTCAGGCCGACCGGCGACCATCGAACCGATCCGGTTGCGGCCCTTTTCGGGGGTGAACTGCACCCGCTCGATCTCGCTCAGCGCGGTTTCGCGCAGGGTCCGGCCATCGGCGAGCGGCTGGTCCATCGGCACAAACCACTGCGGCGTGCAGCGATAGATCACCTTGGCCTTTGAACGCCACGAGTGCGGGTAGGAGTGCTGGTAATCGGCGCTGGCGGCCAGCAGGCAGCCGGTTTCGCGCAGGTCCGCACAGATCGGCCCGTCGGGCGCGTTGAACTTGGGGTTGATCACCGAGCCTTGTCCGCCCAGCCAACCCCAGTTTTCACGGTACTTGCCATCGCCTTCGACCGCGAACTTTTGCACAGCTCGAAATCGTCCTCGCCGTGGTCGGGCGCCATGTGGACCAGGCCAGTCCCGCTGTCGGTGGTGACGAAATCACCGGGGAGCAGCGGGCGGGGTTCGGCAAAGAACCCGCCGAGGTGGTGCATCGGGTGGCGGGCTATGGTGCCGGCGAGGTCGGAGCCTTTGCCTTCCCACACGATATCGTCGGTGCGGAATGAAGGGTCGGCCGGATCGAGTGTCAGGACGCCAGCGTTGGCAAGGCGTCGAAAAGCCGCATCAGCCAGCGATTTGGCGATCAGGATGCGGATTGGGCTGGCTTCGACCAGCAGATACTCAACCTCCGGCCCATAGGCGACCGCCTGGTTCACCGGGATCGTCCACGGCGTGGTGGTCCAGATCACCGCATGGGCGCCGACCAGTTCGGGGATCGGGCTTTCGACAATCTCGAAGGCCACGTCGATCTGGGTCGAGGTGATATCCTCGTACTCGACTTCGGCTTCGGCCAGCGCGGTCTTTTCGACCGGGGACCACATCACCGGCTTGGCCCCGCGATAGAGCTGGCCGCTTTCCGCAAACTTGAGCAGTTCGGCAACGATCGTCGCCTCGCTCTCAGGCTGCATGGTGAGGTAGGGGTTGTCCCAATCGGCCATCACCCCCAGCCGCTTCAGCTGCCCGCGCTGCACGTCGACCCAGTGCTGGGCATAGGCGCGGCATTCGGCGCGGAATTCGAGGAGCGGAACCTCGTCCTTGTTCTTCTTGGCCTTGCGGTACTGCTCCTCGACCTTCCATTCGATCGGCAGGCCGTGGCAATCCCACCCGGGCACATAGGGGGCGTCCTTGCCCAGCAGGTTCTGGGTGCGGCAGACCATGTCCTTGATCGTGTGGTTCAGCGCATGGCCGATATGCATGTCGCCGTTCGCATAGGGCGGGCCGTCATGGTACATGAACTTGGGCCGGCCGCGGCGGGCATCGCGCAGCTGCTCGTAAAGCTTCTCGGCCTCCCAGCGCGCCTGAATGCCGGGCTCCTTCTGGGGAAGGCCCGCCTTCATGGGGAACTCGGTCTTCGGCAGGAAGACGGTGTCTCGGTAGTCGCGCTTCTCAGTCATGGCGTGCCGCCGTTAGAGCAAAGGCGTTAGCCGCGCCAGTCCCCGGCTTAATCACGCGCCGCGCGCCGGGCATCGAGCGCTTTGGCCAGTTCGGCCTGCTCGCGCGGGTTGCGCTTGTTGAAGGCCGGGCGCAGCGCCGGGCCGACGCTCCAGATGTCATCGACCCAGACATAGCCAGTGAAGCTGGCGGGAATCTCGCCGACCTGTTCGGGCAGATCGAGGCCCATCCCGCCCTTGCCGCCATAGGGGCCAACCAGGATCACCCGCGCGCCCACCGCCGCCATCCGGGCCTGCAGCCGGTTGGGCCAGCCGGCAAAGGCCCACTGGTAATTGAGCGGCACCATCAGCGTGCCGTTGCGGCAGGCTTCCGGCGTCACCGCGAACCAGCCAGCCGCGAGGTAGGCCTTGGTGCAGGCCTTGGCGCTGTCCTTGCTGAACACCCAGGCGCCGGGCAGCAAGGCGCGCATCCGCGCGACGGGGCCATCCTCCGGCCCGCCATAGAAGCCATCACCAAGCTTGACGGAATCGCGCCCGGCGGCCTTCAGCGCCGCCAGCAGCTGGTCAGCCTCAGCCGGGTCCTTGCTTTTGAAATTGAACAGCAGCGGCTTGTCCCCGGCCGCTGCCAGCGCCTCTTCCAGACTGGGGATCAAGCCCGCGCCCCGGCCCCGGAAGGGAAAGGTCTTGCCGCCATCGGGGGTATAGCCGTGGCCGGCATCGAGCGCCTTCAGCTCGGCCAGGGTATTGGCGCGGACATCGCCGGTGGCATCGGTGCGGCAATCGAGCGTCCAGTCATAAAACAGTGCGATCCGGCCATCGGCGGTGGGGGCAATATCCACTTCGATCATCTGCGCGCCGAGCCGCTGGGCTGCGGCAATCGAGGGCAGGGTGTTCTCGAGGTAATCGTGCACCGGCTGCTCGATCCGCGTGGCGGTGCAGGTGTCGCGCTCCAGCCCTTCGTGGCTGAACAGCTGGTGTGCGCCGCGGTGGGCCACCAGCTTGACGTAACCCTTGGGACTGTCCGCCAGCCACGAGGCATTGACGAAAGTCAGCACCAGAAAGGCGAGGGCGAGGACGAAGCCGATCCGCCGGGCCCAGACCTTCACGTCAGTAGCTTTCGCGCCTGATCGCAATCGACCAGCATCTGCTGGGTCAGCGCATCAAGGCTGTCAAACTTGGCCTCGGGCCGCAGGAAGTGGTGGAAGGCCACTTCGATCTCCTGCCCGTAAAGATCGCCCGACCAGTCAAAGAAGTGCGGCTCGAGCAGCTCCTTGGGCGGATCGAAGCTGGGACGGATGCCGAGGTTGGCCGCACCGTGCAGCCGGGTGCCGTCGGCCAAGGCTGAGGAGACCGCGTAGATCCCGTAATGCGGCCGCAGGTAATTGCCGAGCGGCAGGTTGGCGGTGGGAAACCCGATCTTCCGGCCGACCTTGTCGCCGTGCTGGACCACGCCGCGGATCGCGAAGGGGCGGGTCAGCAGGCGGGTCGCGGTTTCACAGTCCCCGCTCTGCAGCGCTTCACGGATGCGGCTGGAAGAGACCACTTCGCCGCCTTCCAGCACCGGCCCCACCGCGCGCGAGGACAGGCCCAGTTCCGCACCGCGGGTCTTGAGCAATTCGATAGAGCCGCCCCGGCCCTTGCCGAAGGTAAAGTCCTCTCCCGTCACCACGCCTGCCGCACCCAGGCGTTCGACCAGCAGCTTGGCCATGAAGTCCTCGGCCGTGGTTGAGGCCAGTTCGGCGTCAAAGGCGAAGACCAGCATGGCATCGGCCCCGGCCGCCGCGAACAGTTCCTGCCGCTGGTCCAGCGTGGTCAGCCGGAACGGCGCGGCATCGGGCTTGAAGAAGCGCACCGGGTGGGGATCGAAGGTGGCGACGATCGCCGGTCGGCCTTCCGCCTTGGACCAGGCAATCGCCTCGCCCGCCACGGCCTGGTGGCCGAGGTGGAAGCCATCGAAATTGCCCAGTGCGATGATCGCACCGCGCAAGGGCTCGGGCATGGGGTCAGAGGCAAGAAGGCGCGGGATCGTCATTAGGGCAGGGTCGTCTCGTTCAAGGGCATGATCCCGGCGCGGATCACGCGCTGGGCATTGCCGCCCATCACCGCGCGGATCTCGTCCGGGGTAAAGCCTTCGTCCAACAGCGCCTGGGTGACCTGGACGAGCTGGCTGGTGTCGAAGCGCACGGTGGTCGCGCCGTCATAGTCGCTGCCAAGGGCCACGTGGCCAATACCGACCAGGTCGCGCACGTGCTTCATCGCCTTGGCGGCGGCGCGTGGGGACGTGTCGCAGATCGCGCCGTCCCAATAGCCGATGCCGATGATCCCGCCGGTCCTGGCGACAGCGCGGATTTCGTCGTCGGAGAGATTGCGGTTGGTCTTGCAGGTCGCCTGGACCCCGCCGTGGCTGGAGACGACCGGGCGGCGCACCTTGGGCAGCAGTTCGGCCAGGCCCTGGTGCGAGAGGTGGGCGATGTCGACGATCATCCCCAGCTCTTCCATCCGCGCAACGACCTGCCAGCCGAGCGGCGTGATTCCGCCCTTCTTCACCCCGTGCATCGATCCCGCGACATCGTTGTCGAAGAAGTGGGCGAGCCCGGCCATGCGGAAACCGGCGGCGTGGAGCTTGTCGAGGTTCTCGAGCTTGCCCTCCAGGCTTTGCAGACCTTCGATGGTCAGCATAGCGCCGACCGGTCCCTTGCCGGACTGGCGCGCGGCGAGCAGCGCGTCGAGCGAAGCCGGGTCGTTGACCTTGGCCAGCTTGCCGTCCGAATTGGCCACCGCGCGGTCGAGCTTCTGCCCGTGATAGAGCGACCGTTCGGTCAGCGAAAACCAGGTCCGGACCGGCTGGAGCTGAGCGATCACCAGCGGGGTGATGTTGTCAGTGTCGCCCGAATTGCCATCATAATTCTGCCCGCGCGGCGTCTTGGTCACGCTGGAGAACAGCTGCAGGGCAACATTGCCCGCTTGCAACCGGGGCAGGTCTTCATGGCCCCGGTCGGCCGCCTTCAGCAGGTCGCGCCGCCACATCAGTGTATCGGAATGGAGGTCGACGATCTGCAGCGTGGCGTGCAGCGCCTTGGCCTCGGCGCTGACCGGGATGCCGGGCTGGCCGTCGATCTTGTTCATGCTGGCTTCGAGATAGCCCGGCGCCACGCCGAAGAACCCGACCGCGCCCAGCGCCAACGCCGCCAGCGGCATCCATACCCGTTTGCGCATCGCCGTTTCTTCCCTCCGCCCGCGTTCAGCCCGGTTTACGCAGCAGGGTGACGAAAGCAAACCCCGGCGAACGACCATCTGCCGGATGCACCTCGCGGGCAGCCTCGGTCCATCCATTGCGGTCGAACTCGGGGAAGCGGGTGTCGCCATCGGGTTCGGCCTGGACTTCGGTCCATTCGATCCGGTCGGCATAGGGCAGGAACTGGCGATAAATCTCCGCCCCGCCGATCACCGCGATATGCGGGGCATTGGCGAGCGCGATGGACTCTTCGGGTGAACGGGCAATCTCGGCACCTTCCTCGGCCCAGGCGGGATCGCGGGTCAGCACGATGTGGCGGCGGCCAGGCAGCAGGCCGGGCAGCGATTCAAAGGTCTTGCGGCCCATGATCATCGGCTTGCCCGTGGTCAGGGCTTTGAAGTGGCGGAGGTCGGCCGGGAGGTGCCAGGGCAGAGCCCCATCCTGCCCGATGACGCCGTTGGCGGCGACCGCCACCACCAGGAAAACCTCGCGCTGTTTCACAGGGTCAGCCGGGTCACATGGCCCATCTTGCGGCCCGGGCGCGCGGCGGCCTTGCCGTAGAGATGCAGGTGGTTGCGCGGGTCTGACAGGATCGGGCCCCAATCGCGGGCCTCGTCGCCGATCAGGTTCCACATCTCGACACCCTTCGCGGCCAGCGCAGGATCACCCAGCGGCAGGCCGCAGATCGCGCGAATGTGGTTCTCGAACTGGCTGGTGAGTGCGCCCTCGATGGTCCAGTGGCCCGAATTGTGGACCCGCGGGGCCATCTCGTTGAACACCGGGCCATCGGCGGTCGCAAAGAACTCCAGCGTCAGCACGCCGACATAGTCGAGCGCCTCGGCAACCTTGGCGGCCAGGCCGCGCGCGGCCGGTACCTGCGCGGTCACATCCGGCCCGGCGGGCACGGTCGAGCGGTCGAGAATGCCGCCCTTGTGGACATTCTCGGCGCTGTCCCAGAACACGATCGTGCCATCCTGCCCGCGGGCCAGGATAACGCTGAATTCGGCCGTGAAGTGGATGAAGCCTTCATAGACCAGCGCCTGGCCGGTCAGCACCACGCCATCGGCATCATGATCGGCCATGATCCGCCACTGGCCCTTGCCGTCATAGCCATCGCGGCGGGTCTTGAGGATGCCGGGCGAGCCGATCGTATCGAGCGCCTGGCTCAAGTCCTCAGCCGTATCGACCGCGGCAAAGGGGGCAGGGTGCCCGCCAAGCTCGGTCACGAAGCGCTTTTCGTTCAGCCGGTCCTGCGCCACTTCCAGCGCGCGGGCATTCGGCAGCAGCGCCACCCCGCCCAGCGCCGCCAGCGGCGCGACGGGCACATTCTCGAACTCATAGGTCACCACCGCGCAGTCGGCGGCGAAGGCGGCCATGGCGGCGGCATCGTCCCAGTGTGCACAGGTGAACTGGGCGGCGACATCGGCGGCAATCGAATCCGGCTCGGGCGCGAAGATGTGGACCCGGTAACCCAGCCGCGCCGCAGCCATGGCCAGCATCCGGCCCAGCTGGCCGCCCCCGAGAATGCCGATCGTTTCGCCCGGGGGAATCATCATGTCCTCAGCTCGGTCGCTCAGCCACGCTGGCGCTTTGCGCGGCGCGGAAGGCCTTGATCTTTTCGGCCAGCGCCGGGTCGGTCGTGGCCAGGATCGCCGCGGCCAGCAGGCCCGCATTGGTCGCACCGGCCTCACCGATCGCCAGCGTGCCAACCGGGATCCCGGCGGGCATCTGCACGATCGAGAGCAGGCTGTCCTGCCCCGACAGCGCCTTGGACTGCACCGGCACGCCCAGCACTGGCAGGTGCGTCATGCTGGCAACCATGCCCGGCAGGTGGGCCGCGCCGCCGGCCCCGGCGATGATCACCTTGAAGCCTGCACCGGCTGCGCCTTCGGCAAAGGCGACCAGCCGCTGCGGGGTGCGGTGGGCGGAAACGATCCGCGCGTCATAGGCCACGCCCAGCTTGTCGAGCGCATCGGCGGCGCATTTCATCGTCGCCCAGTCAGACTGGCTGCCCATGACGATCGCGACGGGGGCGGTCATACTCAACGCTCCGCCAGATAATAGCGCTCAAGCGCGGTCAGGCTTTCGTCCAGCTCATAGACGATCGGCTGCCCGGTCGGGATTTCCAGACCGGTGATGTCGGCATCGGAAATGCCCGACAGGTGCTTGACCAGGGCGCGCAAGGAATTGCCGTGAGCTGCCACCAGTACCACTTCACCGGCCCGCAGCGCCGGGGCAATCGCCGCCTCGTAATAGGGCAGAACGCGGGCGATGGTGTCCTTGAGGCTCTCGCTCGAGGGGATGGCGATCCCGGCATAGCGCGGGTCGGCCTTCAGATCGAATTCCGAACCGTCTTCCAGCACGGGGGGCGGAATATCAAAGCTGCGCCGCCAGATCCTGACCTGCTCGTCGCCATGCTTGGCCGCCGTCTCGGCCTTGTCGAGCCCGGTCAGCCCGCCATAATGCCGCTCGTTGAGGCGCCAGTCCTTGGTTTCCGGGATCCAGACGCGGCCGGCGGCTTCCAGGGCCAGGTGCAGCGTGCGAATCGCGCGGGTCTGGAGCGAGGTGAAGGCCAGCGTCGGCAGCATCCCCTTGGCCTTGAGCAGGCTACCTGCCGCGCGGGCCTCTTCCTCGCCCTTGGCGGTAAGGTCGACATCCCACCAGCCGGTGAAGCGGTTTTCGAGGTTCCACTGGGACTGGCCATGACGGACGAGAATCAGGCGCGGCAAGGGCTTGGCTCCGCAATTGTCTTAGGAGCACCCGCCCCTAGCGAGGCTCAGGGTCTTTGGGAAGGGGCGGTTTGTTGCCGGAAAGCACGCGCGCCTGCTCCTTGCGCCGCCGCAGGTTTTCCCTGAGCTGCGCGGCCAGGCGCTCTTCGCGCGTAAGGTTCGGTTCTTTACCCATCGGCAATGAGGCTGCGCTATCAGGCTCGTGCTTGACAAAGCAAGGGGGCACGGCCAATAGCGCGCCCCTGCCCGGACCGGCCTTGCCGCTGTGGGCTATCCGAATGGTTGGCTGCTGTAGCTCAGTGGTAGAGCGCATCCTTGGTAAGGCTGAGGTCGGGAGTTCAATCCTCCCCAGCAGCACCATTCGTTCTGATGGATAATCAGAATGTTGCTGATTTCCTAAGGTCTTTTGGCCGCCTCAAGTACAAAGAGGTGGTACAAAGATGGTCATCGCAATGGTCTCACTGACCCGCACAGGCACAGGACTTTGGGCAGCCCGCAAGGTGATTCCTGCGGACGTTCGCAGCGCGTATGGCAAACGCGAAGAGAAGAAGACCTGGCCCTCTGGCCTCTCGCAGGTACAGGCCAAGGCAGAGTTTGCCGCTTGGCTGACGGCGATAGAAGACCGGATTGCCATGTTGAGGGCGATGGCAGACTTGACCCCGCTGACCCTGTCCATGCGCCAGAGGCGCGGCCTTGCGGGCCAGTGGTACAAGGCCAAGGTTGCCCAGCACGAGGACGACCCCGGCCACGCGGCCAACTGGTGGTTCTCTCGCGAAGAGCTAGAGCCGGATGACCCCGATGAGCGCGAGGAGGGGCGCATTCAGCCTACAGATTGGCTCATCAAAGAACGGGACGCCCTCCTGCGTGACAAAGGGTTGAGGCTTACCGTCTCCTCAGCCGAAGAACTGCTACAGGAAATGGGCGACCTCTGGCTCAGCCTCTGCGATCTCATGGAGCGACGCGCTCAGGGGGACTAT
>JAJTFU010000195.1 GCA_021299075.1 Novosphingobium sp.
CAGGGCAACGCCGCTGGTTTCGACCACGGTGTCATAATTGACCTTCATGCCCACGACATCGCGGTACAGCTTCAGGCTGGCTTCCATGTCGCGGACAATCAGCGTGGTCCGCCGAACATCGGTCGGCACGCGCTCTAACGGGGCTGTCACCCCCGGTGCGGTCGGCTTGTCCTGGGCCTGGGCGCAGGCGGCCGTGGTCAGGGCCAGCAAGGGCAGGGCGAAGCGCATCACTGGCTCTCCTCAACAGCGCCGGAATCGATCAGGCCGGCGATCCGCTCAGCGGAATAGCCCAGGTCGGCCAGCACGGCGCGCGCGTCCGCGCCGGGCTTGGGCAGGGCACTCGGCGCGCCGGGGCGCTTGCCGTCCATCTCGAGCGGAATGGTCGGCAGCTTTGTCTCCGCGCCGGTGTCGAGCGTGACCGGCTCCATTCCCCCGGCATTGAGATGCGGATCGTCGAACAGCTCTTCGGGCTTGCCGATCGGGGCGAAGGGCATGCCGGTGCCGTCCAGCTTGGCGATCACCTCGGCGCGGGTCATCTGGCCGACCAGTTCGCGGATGCGCGGCAGGATCCGGTCGCGCGCCAGCACGCGCTGGTTGTTGGCGCGGATAGTTTCGTCGGCCCACAGGTCATCCAGCCCGAACAGCGCGCAGAACTTCTCCCACAGCGCATCAGTGACCACACCGATGAAGACCGGATCGTCGCGCGTCTCGAACACGTCGTAGATCGCCCAGGCCGAAACCCGCGCCGGCATCGGCGCAGCCGGTTTCCCGGTGACCGCGAACTGCGCCATGTGCTGGCCGACGAGGTAGGCCGTGGTCTCGAACAGGCTGGCCACCACCTTCTGCCCGCGCCCGGTGCGGTGGCGTTCCTCCAGCGCGGCGAGAATGCCGATCACCCCGAACATCCCGCCGGTCACGTCGATCACGCTCGCCCCGGCGCGCAGCGGGCGGCCTGGCGGCCCGGTCATATAGGCGAGGCCGCCCATCATTTGCGCAACCTCGTCCAGCGCGGTCCGCTGTTCATAGGGGCCGGGCAGGAAACCCTTTTCCGAACAATAGATCAGCCGCGGATTGGTGCGGGCGAGGCTGTCATAATCGAGCCCCAGCCGGTCGAGCGCGCCGGGGCGGAAGTTTTCAACCAGCACGTCGGCCTGGCCGCAGAGGTCCTTGGCGACGCCAAGGCCAACGGCGGATTTGAGGTCAAGGCAGATCGACTGCTTGCCGCGGTTGTACATCGGGAAATAGCCTGCGCCCGAGCCGAGCAGCCGCCGCGTCTGGTCCCCGCCGATCGGCTCGACCCGCACAACCTCGGCACCCAGGCCGGCGAGGATATGACCGACCGTCGGCCCCATCACCATGTGGGTAAATTCGACCACCTTGATCCCAGCGAGAGGGGTGGGTGCGCTCATCGGGCGAGCCTTTCGTTGTAATCGAGCATCGGCCCGGCATCGGGCGTGAAACCATAGAGCGGCTCACCGGGCAGCGCTTCGGCGAGGATCTGGCGGACCTCCAGCAGCTTGGCGAGGTCTATCCCGGTCTTGAGGCCCATTGAATTGAGCATCAGCACCAGATCCTCGGTCACCAGATTACCCGAAGCGCCGGGGGCATAGGGACAGCCGCCCAGACCGCCAAGCGAGGCATCGAGCGTGGTGATCCCTTCCTCCAGCCCCGCCAGCGCATTGGCCAGGCCCAGGCCGCGGGTGTNNNNCCACCGCACTGCGGACCTTGCGAATCAGCCGCTTGACCTGCGCCGGGTCGGCATAGCCCGTGGTGTCAGACAGGCTGAACTCCTGCGCTCCGGCCTCGGCAGCGGCGGCGGCAAGGCGGACGACCTGCTCCTCGCTGACGGCACCCTCGATCGTGCAGCCGAAGGCGGTCGACAGGCCGACCGCGAAATGCACACCGCCCGCCTTGGCGATCTGCGCCACTTCGGCGATCTCGGCCAGCATCGCCGGGTGGTCCTTGCGCACGTTGCGCAGCGAATGGGTCTCGCTCATCGAGAAGGGAATCGACATGGCGTGGACCCCGGCCTCGACCGCCCGCGCCGCGCCTTTGGCGTTGGGCACCAGCGCGACGACATTCAGGCCCGGAATGGACCGCGCAAAGGCCACCAGCTCCGCCGTGTCTGCCATCTGCGGCAGCAGGCTGGGGGGCACGAAGGAGCCGACCTCGATCTCCTTCACGCCCGCAGCCGCCTCGGCCGCGATCCAGGCCTTCTTGGCCTCGAGCGGCATGACCCGGTCAATCGACTGCAAGCCATCGCGCGGGCCGACTTCGGAAACGAGGATTTCGGTCATGCACGCTTCTCCAGATAGACCCATGGCCGTGCTGCGCGATCCGCCTCGGTCCAGGCGGCAATGGCTTCGCGGTGCTTGAGCGTCAGGTCGATCGCGTCGAGCCCTTCGAGCAGCATCGCCTTGGCCTCGTCGTCAATCACGAAGTGCCAGGTCTTGCCGCTGGCTGCGACGGCTTGCGCCGCCAGGTCGATCGTCACCATGGCCCACTGCAGTTCGCGCACCACCTCTTCGGGCAGTTCGACCGGCAGCAGGCCGTTGCGAATGCAATTGCTCTTGAAGATCGGGGCGAAACTGGGGGCAATGATCGCCTCGATCCCGAACTCGGCGAGCGCCCAGACGGCGTGCTCGCGGCTCGATCCGCAGCCAAAGTTCTTGCCGCCCAGCAGCAGGCGCGTGCCGATCGCATCGCGCTGGTTGAGCACGAAGGAGGGATCGGTGATGCGCTTGTCGGCATCAGCATATCGCCACGGGGCGAACAGGCCGCCCGCCAGGCCGGTGCGCCCGGTGCTGCGCATTTCGCGGCTGGGGATGATCGTGTCGGTATCGATATTGTCGATCAGCAGCGGCACGCCGGGGCTGGTGATGGTCGAGACCGGCTTCAAGACGCCAAGACCTTGCGCGGGTCCGTAATCACGCCAGCCAGCGCAGAGGCTGCCCAGCGCCGAGGCTGCGACCACTTCCGGGCTGGCGATATGGGTGCGGATGCCGGGACCCTGGCGGCCTTCGAAGTTGCGGTTGGTGCTACTGATCGTCCGGCTGCCGGGCTCGAACCCTTCGCCGCCGGCATAGAAGCACAGCGAGCAGCCCGAATTGCGCCATTCGAACCCGGCGGCGGTGAAGATCTGGTCCAGCCCCTCGGCCTCGGCCGCGCGCTTGACCGCCATCGATCCCGGCACGACCAGTGCCTTCCTGATCGAGGGCGCGATCCGCTTGCCCTTGAGTAGCGCAGCGGCGCGGCGCAGGTCGGACAGGCGGCTGTTGGTGCAGGACCCGATGAAAGCCGCGTCGATCGGGGTGCCGGCAATCAGCTGCCCTGCGTCGAGACCGATATATTCGTGGACCCGCGGCGGTCCCTGGGGAATGCGCGCATCGATGGCGATGGCCTGTTCGGGGCTGGTGCCCCAGGAAACCATCGGGGCAAGGCTCGATGCGTCGATCTCGATGTCGCGGTCGAACCTTGCATCGGGATCGCTGACAAGGCTCGACCAATAGGGCGCGTCGAAGCTGGCGGGCGCATAGGGCCGCCCGGCCAAGTAGGCAAAGGTCGCCGCATCGGGTGCGATGATCCCGGTCATGGCCGCAAACTCGGTCGCCATGTTGCAGAGGGTCATGCGCCCTTCCATGTCGAGGCCGCGCACCGCCTCGCCAGCGAACTCCACGACGTGTCCGGCCCCGCCGCCCGCGCCGTGGCGAGCGATCAGGGCGAGCGCCATGTCCTTGGCCGTGACGCCGGATGGCAAAGCGCCGCTAAAGGTAACCCGCATGGTGCCGGGCCGGGCGAGCCGCAGGACGCCAGTGGCCATGGCGTGCTCGGCCTCGCTTGAGCCGATTCCCCAGGCCAGCGCGCCAAAGGCCCCCTGAGTGCAGGTATGACTGTCAGGCGCGACCAGCGTCACGCCGGGCAGGACGATGCCCTGCTCGGGGCTGATCACGTGGACGATGCCCTGATCGCGGTCGGCCACGTCGAACAGCGTGATCCCTGCGGCCAGCGCTGCCTCGCGGGTTTCGGTGATGAAGGCCTGCCCACCGGGCATCAGCGTCTGGTCGCCGCGGCCCAGACGCGTGTCGACGATGTGGTCCATCACCGCAAAGACTCGCGCCGGATCGTGGACCGGCCGGCCGGCGGCGGCCATCGATTTGAGCGCGGCGGCGCCTGTCCGTTCGTGCAGAAAGATCCGGTCGATCGCGATCAGGGCTGCGCCGCCGGCGGTCTCGGCCACCCGGTGCGCGTCCCAGATCTTGTCGAACAGTGTCCGGCCCATCGCCCGATCCTAGCCCTCAAAACTCCGCCAGTCGCGCGTTACCAGCTTTTCCTGGATCGCGGTGCGGGTTTCGAGTTGGCCGGCGCGGATCCAGTGCCAGGTGCGGCAGCGGTTCTGGCCATCGTCCGAAAGCTGGATCATCTCGTAGAGGTAGAGCGAGGGATCGCCCTGGCGCTGCCAATAGAGCATCACCGTGCGGTTGTATTCGTCGAGCGGAACCTCAGCGGCCCAGCCCTTGATCAGCTCATTGTCCCACCAGACCCGCCCGTCGCGGTACTCGGCCGGAAACTCGCGCACTTCGGTGCGGCCATCGGCCCAGGTGTAATGGTTGGTTTGGTGATAGGGGAAAGGGCCTTCATCCGGGAAGCGGCACAGCAGCCGGCTGGCATGCTCGTCCACCTTCTCGTTGGCGGCGTTGAAATAGGAATAGGTGCCTTCCCAGACGCCTTCGTGGCGGGCGAGGAGCGGCATGGCTTCACGGATATTCGTCATGGGGAGGGACTTATCCTTTGTTCTGGAGGGCGATGGCGAATTGGCTAGCGGCACTGGCGCGGACCAGCGCGCGGCACTCGGTAGCGAGGCGATCGAGCGCGATGTCTTCCGGCGCGAAGGGGATCGCGTGGGCGGCATTGCCTTCGTACCACGGCGCGAAGAAGTGCCGGGCGCGGGCAATTGACCAGGCGCGGGTCAGATAGGCGCCGAAGCGGTCGGGGGTGAAATCGGGGAACAGGCGGGCCGGATCGCCCAGGGGGACGGGCGGCAGGGCGACGGCGCTGACACCCAGGGCCGCGCGTGCAGCCGCGATCACTTCGGCCCAGGGCGCCCAGTCGGTCGGGGCCTCGCCCGGCCAAGGGCTCGACAGGCCGTGGCCGGGCAGGTCAATCGCGGTGCCGCTGATTGCGATGCAGTCCAGCGCTTCGCCAGGGCCGTGGACCTGCAAGACGTCCTGCGCGCCCGTTGCAGCCCGGCGCCAGTGGAGCTGGCCGGTGAAGGACGGCGTGCTGACGGTAATGAAGCCCTGATGGCCATCGGCCTTTGGCTCGATGCTGGGACCCGTCGGCAGGGTCTGCAGGAACTCCAGGCTGACGGCTGTCTGATCGTCTGGCGTGCGGACCTTCTGAGCCGACCAACTGGCAGGCATTTCGCCCAGCCGGTCGATATGGGCCTGCATCGGATCGCCATCATAAGCCGTGATAAAGACCGGGGCGGTGAAGCTGTCCGGCGGCGGAATGTCGCGCGAGGCCGCCAGGACGGCGGCATAACCGTGGCGGAAGCTGTCTCCGGCGTCGAGGATTTCCATGATTATGTCATGGACCCGCGCCGGATCATCGTGCGCATTGCGCATCCGGGTTTCGTTGCGGGCATCGTACCAGGGGAAGAACCACGCCTGTTCCAGGATCCGGTTCCAGGCCCAGACCAGGTGCTCGCCATAGGGCAGGGGCAGGAAGGGTGGGGTGTAATTGGCACCGAAGGCCGCCTTCTCGGCCTCGGTCCAGACGCCATAGCCGCCCGCCGCGATCCCGCTGAACAGCTGCGGATGGCGTTTCAGCGCGGTGATCAGGATGATCGCGCCCGAATGGAAGCCATAGGCCGGGACCTGCTCCAGCCCCATCGCGGCGATGAATTCGACGATCGCGTCGGCATAGTCGTTGATGTCGGGGCTGGCCTTGGCGAGCGGTTCGGACTGCCCGAAGCCCGGCGTATCCGGGGCAATGCAGGTGAAATGCGCGCCCCAGCGCTGCATCAGCTCTTCATATTCGCCGCCCGAGCGCGGGCTCTGGTGGACCAGCAGCAGCTCCGGACCAGTGCCCGCCCTGCGATAATGCACACGGCGCTTGCTCGCTCCGCTGCCCAGGGTCAGGTAGTGGCGGGTGATCGCTGCGGTCATGGAAAGTTGTCCGGACAAATTGTTCTCGACAAGCCCATAGTGCGGCGGCAAAGTCTGCGCAAGCAAGGGAGCCACGATTAATGAGTCTGATCGGCACGCGGATGGTGAGCGATGGCAAGACCGCCCGCCAGATCTTTGAAGAGGTCATGGCCAACCCGGCGCGCAAGAAATTCGGGTTTGGCAGCAAGCTCGCGATCGTGAATGTGGATTTCCAGCAGGCCTATACCGCGATCGACAAGTTCGCGACCGCCTATGAAACCGATCCGCGCCAGATCGAATATGCCAACACGATCAGCCGCCTGGCCCGCGCCAAGGGCATGCCGGTGATCTGGACCCGGGTGGCCTACAAGGCCGATGCCGGCGATGCCGGGGTCTGGGGCACCCGCACCGATACCCCGGACTCGCTCCAGAACATCAAGTATGACAGCGAACGCCACCTATACGATCCGCGGGTCGAGATCGGGCCGGATGACCTGCAATATACCAAGCGCATGCCATCAGCCTTCTTCGAAACGCATCTGGCGAGCTATCTGGTCTGGCACAAGGTCGATACGGTTGTGGTGACAGGCGGATCGACCTCTGGCTGCGTCCGCGCCACGGCGGTCGATGCGCTGAGCCATGGCTATCGCACGATCGTGCCGATCGAGACCTGCGCCGACAAGCACGAGTCCTATCACTTCGCCAACCTCACCGATCTGCAACTCAAGTACGCCGATGTCGAACCCGTCCAGGCGGTGATTGACTGGCTGGAGGCGCGCTGATGCATGAGGGTGCTGGCGACCCACAGCTTTACGATTACGCACCCTATCGCGGGCGCCGAAAAATCGTCTGGCTGGATTACCCCACCTCGCTCTGCCTCGCCCGCGTAT
>JAJTFU010000196.1 GCA_021299075.1 Novosphingobium sp.
ACCGGATGCCCAACCAACCGCCATGGCCGTGGCGGGTCATCATCCGTGCCGCAAGCGACGGATCGAACCGGGTGCCGGGTGGCAGGATGCTGGGCGGACGGTCGCTCATCGGCGCTTCTCTGCTGGTCTGCCGGCCCGATTACAATCTTTTAATTTCACCAGCGGCGGCACCTTCGGCGAGGGTCCCTCGGCAAGGCACGTCCGCCTTGCGGCCAATCCAGGGGATGAGAGATGAACCTGCCCAAGATCGATGTAACCGCGCTGCCCGATCTCGAAACGCTTACCGGCGTGTTCGGCAGCCTGTCCAACCCTGCCCAGGGTCTGCAGTCCAACGATCTGCTGATCATGATCATGACTTTCGTTTACGACGTCGTCACGCCTTGAGCTGGACTGCGTCCGGATGCTGATCAGACCGGAACTGACGGCGCTGCGGGCGGATGATACCCCGCAGCGCCGGATCCAGCAGCGCCTGGTGGCGCAATCCGCTAACTGGCGTCAGTCTGCGGCAGGGGCGCAGCTCGAAGCAGAACTGCTGGCCCTGGCCAGCGGCGCGGCGCTGGACGAGCTGCCCGCGCTGGCCGCGCTGTTCACGCCTGGCGAGCCGGATGCCGCCGATCTGGTCGGCGGGGTCGCAGACTGGCTGCTGGGTGAACTGGCTGCCGCGCCGCTTGGCCAGGTGCCGCTGCGCCACCAGTGCGACCGCGCGCTGGCCACACTGGTGCTGGCGCGGTGCCACGGCGCCAGCCTGGCGCTGCAGGCGATTGACGGGGCGGGGCTGGCGCTCAAGCCCGCCGCACAGTCTGTCACCTTTGCTGCCAATGAGCACTGGGAGCGCGTACTGGCCGGCAGTGCCATGGTCGATCAGGTGCGTATCACTGCCCGCCGGCCGGGCGGGATTGAGCTGGAGCGTGTCAGCCTGCGTCTGGCCGAGGGCATGATCGTGCACCGGCAAGGGCGCGAGGCGGCCCAGATCTTCATCCGCGTGCCGGGGATCGTGGTGCTGCTCAAGTTGCAGCGGTTCGATGGCTCGGCCGCCCCCAGCTGCGAGTACGCGCTTGAAGATGGACGCCTGCTGCACCAGGCCGCCGGCAGTCCGCGTGACAGTCGGTTGGAGCTGACTGCGGCGCTGCTGGGCCGGATGGGCCGGGCCGATGCCGCGCCCCTGCTGGCCGCCATGGCCGAAGAAGAAGGCAGCGCGCACCTGCGCTGGCAGGCGCTGCGCGAATGCCTGGGGCTGGATAGCGCTGTTGGCTTTGCCGCGCTGACAGGGCTGGCCCAGCGTAGTGACGATCCCCTGGCCGTGCCGGCCGGAGCACTGAGGGCCCAGTTGCTCGAAACCTATCCCCAGCTCGCCGGAGTAGCCGGATGCCCCGCATAATCGATCTGATTGACGAAAGCAGCGCCAGTCTGGCCGAGGTCTGTGACGGGCTGGCCGCGGTCGGGGTCGATTTCGACGATCCGGAGCGGCTCGATAATGCCGCCCGCTGGCTGCGCCGGCTGGGCAATGACAAGCAGTTCCTTGGCGATGTCCTGATTGCCGAGCTGGGCCAGCGCCACCGCGAGTATGTGCTCGATAGTTCCTATGGCCCGCAGGTGGTGATGCTGGCTCCTCCCAACGGCAACTTCTTCATCCGCGCCAACCTCTGGCCCTCGACTGATGAGCATATGCTGCGGGCCTCTGGTGGCACCTCGTTCGTCTATGGGCTGCCGCACGATCACAATTTCAGCTTCCTTACGCTGGGCTATTTCGGGCCGGGCTATTGGAGCGACTATTACGAGTACGATTACGGCGAGGTTGTCGGCGCGTCTGGTGAGGCGGTGCCTAGCCTGCGCTTTGTCGAACGCTCGCGGCTCGATGAGGGCAAGCTCATGCTCTACCGCGCCCACCGCGATGTCCACGCGCAGCATCCGGCCGATGCGCTGTCGGTCTCGCTCAACGTGATGCACACCACGGGCGCGCAGGGCTGGCTTGACCAGTACCGCTTTGATCTGGACCAGCGGCGGATCGGCGCGATCGTTTCGGGCGGGCCGAGCGAGGCCTTTATCCGGATCGCGGTCGGGCTGGGCGGGGCCGAGTCGCTCGATCTTGCCGAGCGCTTTGCTCACCATCATCCCAGCGACCGCATGCGACTGGCCTGCTGGGATGCGCTGGCCGGCGTGGCCGAAGACCGGGACGCGCTATGGCGGGAGGCTGAGCTGGCGGGAAGTCGATTGGTCGCGCAAGAAGCGAAGGCGCGCCGCGCCGAACTGGCTTTCTAGGCGAAACCGCCAGCCAGGGCATCGATCGCTGCCTGCAGGATCACGGCTGCCGCTGCCGCGTCGATCCGGTCGGCCCGTTTGGCGCGGCTCATGTCCTGGGCGATCAGTGCGCTTTCGGCGCTGGCGGTGGACCAGCGTTCGTCCCACAGCAGCACCGGCAGGCTGAGCGCCTCGGCCAGGTTGCGGGCATAGGCCCGACTTGACTGACTGCGCGGCCCCTCGGTGCCGTCCATGTTCAGTGGCAGGCCGATCACTACACCCTTGATCCCGCGCTCTGCCACCAACATCGCCAGCGCCTGACGATCCGCGCCGAACTTGCCGCGCTTCAAGGTCTTGCCGGGTGAGGCAAAGCGCCAGCCGGCATCGCAAAATGCCGTGCCGATTGTCTGGGTGCCGAGATCGAGTCCGAGCAGCGCCCCGCCGCCGGGCAGTGCAGCCCGAAAATCGGGGGCAAAGGTGGTGATCAGCGCGGGCGCCATGCCTTGGCCCGGCGCACGAAATCAGCGCGCAGGTTGGCCCAGTACAGCGGCACGTCATAGACGTGGTAATTGCCTTCGGGCAGGACGAAGGGCCCCATCTCCGGACCCGGGCCAATCCGCAGGATACCTTGCGCATCGCAGCGTGCGCCGACCAGGGCCGGCTTGATCGAACCGTTTTCGAGCTTGGCGTCGGGCACCATCGCACCGAGGTTGGCGCTGGCCGGAGCAGAACCACCGGTCTTGCCGGTCAGCGGGTTGGTGCAGAGATAGTTGGGCGGCGGGCTGCCGGGCGCACGCTTGCCGGCAAAGCGCTGATAGGCATCAATCATCATCGCCGCATTGCCATCGTCGGTATAGCTCAACCATGAGCTCAAGCAGCCGGTCTGGTCCGGTGCGGTGCAAGCCGGCACGCCCATGACCGGCAAGTCGGCAGTCTGATCGACCAGCCAGCCGATCGGATAGGCCGCGACCAGCCGCGCGGCGAGCGGGGTGCCTTTGACCTTGTCCGCCAGCAGCCGCTTGAGGTGATAGCCGCCCTGGCTGTGGCCGGCGATCACGAAGGGACTGCCAGCGGGAATGCTGGCAATGAACTGGTCGAAGGCGGCGGAGACATCGCCATAGGCCAGATCCAGCGCCTGCTGCGCTTCGGGCTTGTCGGTAACAAAGGCGCCAAAGGTCGCCTGCCGGTAGCGCGGGATCCACATTTGCTCCGAAACGTTGAACGGCGTCGCGGCCGCACGGACCATCATCCCGGCGATCCGGTTGGCATCTGCATCGTCCAGCGGCGCGTTCCAGTGCGCCCGCTTCAGATAGCTGGTCGGGTGAATGAAGAAGACCGGGACGCTGAGTGCCTCGGCATCCTTGGTCATCCCGGCCGGCCGCCATTGCGCGGGGCCGGCTTCCTTCAGGTCGGGCCGGGCGATCCAGCGCTGCGGATCGGCATAGGCATTGGCCGGGACGGTCGGCTGGGCTTCGAAAGCCGTGCCGGGGGTAAAGGCGATCCGGGTCAGCTGCTCGGGATAGAAGGTCAGCGCCAGTCGACCTGCCATGAACAGGACGATCAGGAAGGCAATCACATAGAGGAACTTGCGCGCCATCGGCTATCCCCGGACCTCGGCTTCGTGGTCTTCATTGCGCTGCGATTGGCGCTCAAGCGCCACCTTGAGCATGGCGACCAGCGGATCGGCCAGCATCAGGCCGATAATGCCGAACAGCGCCCCCATGATCAGCTGCGCGCCCAGCACCAGGGCCGGGGCGAGGTCAGCAGTCTTCTTTGCAATCATCGGCACGATGATGTTGCCGTCCACTGTCTGCACCACGACATAGACGAAGACGCAGTAGAGCCCCATCTCCCAGCCGCCCGAAAAGCCGACCAGGACCATCAGCAGGCCAGAAATCGGCGCACCGATGTTGGGCAGGAAGGCCAGCAGGCCC
>JAJTFU010000197.1 GCA_021299075.1 Novosphingobium sp.
GCCGGACCTGCACGCAGAGCTACACCCTGTTCCCCAACTGGGTCTCGCCGCTCTCGAGCTACTTCATCCCGCCGCTGGTGTTCTGGCCGACTTCGCTGACCACCACGCGGCTTGAGCTGGTGACCATGGCGCTCGACTGGGGCGATGGGCCGGCGCCGGACCTCTGGACCGTGCCCGACGCCAGCCAGCCCAATGGCCGGGCGATGAGTTCGATCATCCAGGAAGACACCCAGTTCGGCGAAGCAATCCAGCGTTCGATGGAATCGAGCGGGTTCCGCTCTGTGCCGCTGAGCTATCAGGAAGCGCGGATCTACTACTTCCACCAGAACTGCGATGCGATGATCGGCGCGGAGCGGATTCCGGCTGAACTGCGGGTCGAACCGGTGCTCGATCAGGCCTGGGTCTGGCCGCGCGATCCCCGGCGCGAATCCGTTCTGGCTGGCTAGATTGCCGTTACGGAATGCTGGCCGTGAGGCGTGCACCAAAGCCCTATCGGTTTTGCTAAATGTGTCCTTGCCCCACACCACATACACCTTTCACCTCGGTTGAAGCATTGGCTGCGGGCAACAGTTGCGAAACGATAACACCCCCGCGGACCGTTTTGGGAGGATGGTCATGAGAGGATCTACATTCGGATTCCGCAATTCGAAGAAGCTGACGCGGCTGCTGCTGTGTTCTGCTTCCGGCCTTGCCGTATTGGCAACGCCGCAACTGGCCTATGCCCAGGCGGCGCCAGCCGATGAAGAGGCAACGGAAGAGGTCATCATTGTTACCGCGCGCAAGCAGGATGAAACCCTGCAGGAAGTGCCGGTCACGATCACCAGCGTCGGTGCTGACACCCTAGACAAGTACAACGTCGATGAAGTTTCCGACGTGACCAGCCGCATTCCCACGCTGAACATCCAGGTCGGCGGTTCGGGTTCGGGCGGCCAGATCTCGCTGCGCGGGGTCGGTTCCTCCAACATTTCGGCCTCGTTCGATTCGGCCGTGGCCTTCGATTATGACGGCATCCAGGTCTCGACCATGCGCATGGTCCAGTCAGCCTTCTTCGACACCGCCCAGATCGACGTGCTGAAGGGCCCGCAGTCGCTCTACTTCGGCAAGAGCGCCTCGGCCGGCGTGTTCTCGATCAAGTCGAAGGACCCGACCTCCAGCTGGGAAGTCGGCGGCAAGGCCGCATACGAGTTCGAGGAACGGGGTTACACGGTCGGTGGCTATATCTCGGGTCCGCTGACGGACTCGCTGGGGATCCGCGTGGCTGGCCAGTACAACAAGATCGATCGTTTCCTTGAAATGCAGCCGGGTACCCCAGCGGTCAACCAGTTCCGCGGCCTGACCAACTTTGTCGGCCGCCTGACGCTGGACTTCAAGCCGGACGATGTCTTCAGTGCCAACCTGAAGGTTCAGTACAACCGCCAGACCAATGACGGGGCGATCAGCCACTCTGACCTGTACTGCGGTGCCAATGGCCGGGCGGACGTGGTGACCCTGTTCTCGGGTGCGATCTCAATCCCGGCGGGCTATGACTGCAACTACACTGACCAGAAGTACTTCCTGCCCGACACGGCCGTCGCGCTGGCGCGAAAGGTCCCGCTGGCGAGCGGACCGACCAAGGCCGAAGGCTATAACGGCGTGCCGTTTGGTGAGACCGACCTGTGGTTCGCCCGCCTCAAGATGGACTGGAAGCTGGCGGACAACCTGACGCTCTCGTCAATCACCGGGTTCGTCAACCTCGATGCAGTCGACGTCGACAACTACAGCTACGGCGGTGTCGGCAAGGCCTATATCACCGCCCTGGGCGCACCTGGCCCGGTCAGCGATGCGATCATTGCTGCCAACTTCCCGGCGCTGGCCGCGACCAACACGGTCGGCGCGCCGTTCGGCGTGGGCACCAGCGATCCGCGCAACGCGCTGAAGCAGCTGAGCCAGGAACTGCGCCTGGCCTCGGACAACGATGGCATGTTCAACTTCATGATCGGCGGCTTCTATGAATGGCGCCGGTTCATCTTCGATACGGCCCAGAATGCGGTCAACATTTCGTTCATCTCGCCCGATGCGATCACGGGCTACACCTGGGACTATGACAAGAACCACACTACCAAGACCGAGGCGACCTCGATCTTCGGCAGCGTGATGATTGACCTGACCGACCAGCTCGAGCTGTCGGGCGGGATCCGCTACACCAACGAAAACAAGACCCAGCGGATCACCGTCCCCTACGTGCACCGGATCTTGGGCCCTGGCCCGGCCTTCATCGGCAGCGGCTTTGTTTCGCCGAATATCGACTTCAGCGACGACAACTTCTCACCGGAAGTGACGCTGAAGTACCAGGTGACCCCGGACGTCAACGTCTTCGCCTCGTACAAGACCGGCTTCAAGTCGGGCGGCGTCGACAACTCGGCCCTGCCGTCGAACAGCCTTAGCCAGGCGGCGCTGACCGGCAATTTCAGCTCGCTGATCTACAAGTCGGAAGATGCCAAGGGCGGTGAAATCGGGGTCAAGTCCCAGTTTGCTGACCGCAGCATCACGCTGAATGCCACGGCCTTCTACTACAAGTTCAAGGACCTTCAGGTGCAGGTCTTCAACGCCGTTGCGGTCCAGTTCGTGACCTCCAACGCCGGTGAAGTCACCACCAAGGGCGTGGACGTGGGCTGGGCCTGGCGGACTCCGGTTGAAGGGCTGCGCTTCTCAGGCAACCTGTCCTACCTCGATGCCTACTTCAGCGATGACTACATCACCTTCAAGGGTGCCAACCTCAACGGCCGCAAGGCCGCGCGGGCACCGAAGTGGTCGGGCAACACGGCCTTCGATTACAGCGTGCCGATCAACGACAGCCTGGAGTTCTCGATCAACGGCAACGCGCAGTTCAGCAGCAGCTACTACACCAACACCACGGCCTTTAACGACTTTACGCAGAACCGGTACTGGCTGTTCGATGCTTCGGTGGCGATCGGCGATCCGGACGGCAAGTGGAAGCTGGCACTGATTGCCAACAACATCACCAACAAGCTGCACGTCAGCTCGTCGGGTGACCGTCCGTTCCTGCCGGTGGGCGGTGACGATATCATCGTCAGCACCAACCGTGGCCGCCAGGTCTTCGTGGAAGCCACGATCAAGTTCTAAGACCTAACTCCAACCTCCATGGCACCCGCGATCTTCGGATCGCGGGTGTTTTTTTATGCATGGAAAGGCGGCCTGGCCGGGGCGCAAAAATAACGGCGCGCGAGGATCGCTCCCCGCGCGCCGCCCCCTATTTGACCACGGCTTAAGCCCCGTGTGGTCAAAACAGTTGTTCGGGATCCTCGATCAGGCTCTTGAGCGTGGCCAGGAACTGGGCCCCGGCCGCGCCATCGATCGCCCGGTGATCGACTGACAGGCTCAGGCTGATCATGGTGGCGAAATCGATCCCGCCATCGTCGCTCTCGACCGCCTCACGCCGCGCCCGGCCGACTGCCAGGATTGCGCCCTGCGGCGGGTTGATCACGGCATCGAAATCATCGATCCCGAACATGCCGAGGTTGGAGATGGTGAAAGTCCCGCCGTCGAGGTCTTCCCATGACAGCCGCCCGGCCTTGGCCTTGTCGATCTGCGCCGCCGTGGCCGCGGCCAGCTGCGGCAGGGTCATCCGGTCAACCTGGCGGACAATCGGCGTGACCAGCCCCTTGGGCGAAGCCACTGCCACCGCGATGTCGGCGTGCGGGAAGTGATGCACGGCATCGCCATGCAGCTGCACGTTGACGTCCGGGTGGCGCGCCAGCGCGCGGCCGGCGGCGAGCACCAGGTAATCGTTGATCGAGGCCTTGGTGCCAAGCACCAGGTTGGCCGTCTTGCGCAGCGTGAGCAGCGCGTCGACGTCCACCGCGACCCGTAGGTAGAAGTGCGGAATGTCGCGCTTCGCGGCAGTCAGCCGCTGGGCGATCACGCCGCGCACCTTGTCGAACGGCGCGATCCGCGGGCTATTGGCGGCCAGCGCGAAGGCCCCGCCAGTAGCGGCGGGCTTGGGCATGGCTGCCAGCACGTCATGCTTGGAAATGCGCCCGCGCGGGCCCGTGCCGGTCAGGCCGGACAGGTCCACTCCGTGCAGCGCCGCCAAACGGCGGGCAAGCGGCGAGGCGAAGATCCGCAGGTCTTCCGGCGCAAGCTCGGCCGCGCCGCGCAGCACCGGGGCATCGAGATCGGCGCCTTCGCGCTCGGCGAGGGCCAGGGCTTCGGGGCTGATGGGGCGGTTGGTTTCGATCTTCTTCGGTGTGGCCGCCGGGGCCGCAGCGGGCTTGGCCGGCTTGTCGCCCGACGCGACCGGCGCTTCGCCCACACCGCCTTCGGCCGGCACGAACGCGGCGATAAAGGCGTCGACTTCGCTCGCGGGGGCATCGTCATCGCCGAACACCGCCAGCAGCGCGCCGACCGGCAGCACGTCTTCGCCCGCCGGGGCTAGCACGCGCAGGATCACGCAGTCGTTTTCGGCCTCAACCTCGTTGGTGATCTTGGCGGTTTCGATCAGGCAGATCGTATCGCCGCGCTTCACCCGGTCGCCTTCGCCGACCATCCATTCGGCGACCGTGCCTTCGGTCATTTCGATGCCCCACTTGGGCATGCAGAAGGGGCGGAGCTTGCTCATCTCTCGCCTCCTAGCGGTAACCGAGGACCTTGCGGGCCGCCGCTTCGATCTTGGCTGCCGATGGCAGGTAGGCCTGTTCCAGTTCCAGCGCGAAAGGCACCGGCGAATGCGGCGCGGTGACCATTTCGATCGGCGCCTTGAGGCTGGCAAAGGCCTTCTGCGCGACCAGCGCGGAAATGTCGGTGGCGAGGCTGCAGCGCTGCGGCGCTTCGTCAACCACGACCAAGCGGCCGGTCACCTCGACCGAATCGAGGATCGCTTCCTCATCCATCGGGCTGGTGGTGCGCAGATCGATCACGTCGCAGCCGATCCCGTCCTTGGCCAGGGCATCGGCAGCGGCTTCGCAGCGGCTGACCATCAGCCCGGTTGCGACCAGGGTCAGGTCCTGGCCGGCGCGGGTCAGGCGGGCGTGGCCGAAGGGAATGGTCCAGTCACCATCCGGCACTTCGCCGGTCACGCCGTAGAGCGCCTTGTGCTCCAGGAAGATCACCGGATCATCACCGCGTAGTGCTTCGCGCAGCAGGCCGCGCACGTCTTCCGGGGTCGAGGGCATCACGACCTTGAGGCCCGGCATGGCGGTGAGGAAATGGTGGACCGACTGGCTGTGCTGCGCCGCCGCGTTGAAGCCGCCGCCATAGGCCATGCGGATGATCGCCGGGCAGGTCGATTTGCCGCCGAACATGTAGCGGAACTTGGCGATCTGGTTCCAGATCTGGTCGAGCGACACGCCGATGAAGTCGGCAAACATCAGTTCGGCAATCGGCTTCTTGCCAGCGAGCGCCAGGCCGCCAGCTGCGCCGACGATGGCGCTTTCCGAAATCGGGGTATCGATCACCCGGTCGGGGCCGAAGGCGTCATAAAAGCCGGTCGAGGTTGACCAGATCCCACCGATCGCTTCGGGCCCGCCGGCCGTGCCCATCCCGCCGACCACGTCCTCACCCAGGACCACCACTCGCTCATCGCGTTCCATCGCTTCGAAAATCGTCGAGCGGACGGCATCGCGGTACATCATCTTGGCCATTGCGAAGTCTCCGGCTCAGTAGGCAACGTAGACGTCAGCCAGGACGTCTTCGGACGTGGGGCGCGGCGCAGCGCGGGCGGCAACAACCGCCGCCTCGATCTGGTCCAGCACCTCTGCGTCAATGGTATCGAGATCCGCGTCGGTCAGCACCTTGGCCGAAACCACGCTGGCGCGGAACTTCTTGAGGCAATCGCGGGTCTCGCGGATCCGGTCGAGCTCACCCTCGCCGCGGTAGCGCTGGGGATCGCCCTCGAAGTGGCCGAAGAAGCGCTCCGTATCGAACTCGACCGCCGCCGGACCATTGCCGGCGCGGACATATTCGAGCAGCTCGCGCATCGTTTCGTGGACCGCGAAGAAATCGGTCCCGTCGGCGCGCCAGACCCGCATGCCAAAGGCTTCGGCGCGGCTGGCGATGTCCTGCTGCGTCCCCACAGCATATTCAAAGCCGGTGTGCTCGGAATAGTGGTTGTTCTCGAACACGAAGATGCAGGGCGCCTTGGTGACGACCGCCATGTTCATGGCTTCGAAGGTGGTGCCCTGGTTGCAGGCCCCGTCGCCCGAGAAGGTGATCGCTACCTTGCCCTTGCCGTCGAGCTTGGCGGCGAGCGCTGCACCAACTGCGATCGGTGCACCGGCGCCGACAATGCCGTTGGCACCGAGCATGCCGACATCGACATCGGCGATATGCATCGAGCCGCCCTTGCCCTTGCACAGGCCTTCGCGGCTGCCCCAGATTTCCTTCATCATCCCGTCAACGTCGCAGCCCTTGGCCAGGCAGTGGCCGTGGCCGCGGTGGGTCGAGACGATCTTGTCATCGGTATCGAGATGCTCGCAGACCCCGACCGCGACGGCTTCCTGGCCGCAGTAAAGGTGCGTGAAGCCGGCAATGGCGCCGGTGGCGATATCGATATGCAGGCGCTCTTCGAACTCGCGGATGATCTTCATCCGGCGGTAGGCCTGCAGCATTTGCTCGCGACTGAGTTGCATGGTGTTCTCTCGGTTGCCTTGCACGGTCGGGGCCCGCCGGAGCAGGCCTCTTCCTCAGCTTGTCGTCATGCGGTGAGGGGCGGGTCCTGCCCATTCGCCAAATTGCTAGTTTAGCGCCGCAAAGCCCGCCAGATTGGTGGACTTGGCAATTGCGCTGGGCCGCTGAGCCGCTATCCTGCCGCTCGTGCCGGCATCAAGACCGGTGGGGCAGGAGAGGAAATGGGCCGCAAGCCCTCCACCAAGCCGACGAGCTTTGACATCGCCTATTTGGCGGGGGTTTCGCAGCCCACCGTCAGCCGGGCGCTGCGCGGCTCCAAATCGGTCAGCCTGGCGACCCGCCAGCGGATCCAGGAAATCGCCCGCGAGCTGAACTATTCGGTCGACAAGAACGCCTCGTCGCTGCGCTCGCAGCGCTCGCACACCATTGCCCTGCTGTTCTTCGAGGACCCGACGCCCGACGGAGCCAATATCAACCCGTTCTTCCTCGCCATGCTGGGCGCGATCACCCGAGCGACGGCCAATCGCGGGCTGGACCTGCTGATCTCATTCCAGAAGCTGGAGGACGATTGGCACACCCGCTACCAGGACAGCCACCGCGCCGACGGCCTGATCCTGCTGGGCTACGGCGATTACACGCTCTACACCCAGCGGCTGACCGAGCTGGTCGAACATGACACCCGCTTCGTGCGCTGGGGCTCCGTGCGCGAGGATACGATCGGAGCGACTGTCGGCACCGACAATGTCGCTGCCGGGCGCTTGGCGGGTGAGCACCTGCTGGAACTCGGCCGGCGCAAGATCGCCTTCCTGGGCCATGCCGACGAGCATTATCCCGAATTCGCCGATCGCTATCGCGGCCTGTGCGACGCCATGGCTGATGCCGGGCTGGCCGCCGATCCGGCGCTGCAGGTTCCTGCCCTATCCAGCGAAGGCGATGGCCGCACCGCAATCCGCGCGCTGCTGGA
>JAJTFU010000016.1:0-18133 GCA_021299075.1 Novosphingobium sp.
GTCAAGCGCGCAGGCCCGGGCATCGCCGCGCAGTTCGCAGCCGGCATCGAGCAGCGCGGCAACCAGACTGGCCGATTCGGGGTAGAGCGCATCGATCAGCAGCGTCTCCATCGCTCCGCAAACCCCGGTGCGGCGCAGCTTGGCATTGACCGCGATAGCCTGCGCCTTGGCCGGATCGGCAGCAGCGTGGACATGGGTGTGGTTGATCCCGTCGAGGTGCGCGAGCACCGGCACGCGGGCATCGGCCTGGACCCGCGCCACCAGGCTCTTGCCCCCGCGCGGCACGATCATGTCAATCAGCCCGGCGGCGGTCAGCATGGCGCCAACCACGGCCCGGTCCTGGTTGGGAACCAGTTGCACCGCTGCGGCTGGAACTCCCGCCTCGACCAGTCCTGCAACCATCGCCGCATGGATTGCCCGGTTGGAATGAACCGCCTCGCTCCCCCCGCGCAGCAGCACCGCATTGCCTGATGCCAGGCCCAGCGCAGCAGCATCGGCAGTCACATTGGGGCGGCTCTCGTAGATGATCCCGATCAGCCCGATCGGCACCCTGACTCGCGACAGGACCAGGCCATTGGGCCGCTCGGTCCGGTCGATCTCCTGCCCGACCGGATCGGGCAGTTCGGCGACGGCGGCAACGGCATCGGCGATTCCCGCCAGGCGCCCGGGATCAAGCCGCAGCCGATCAAGCATGGCACCGCTGAGGCCGCGCTCGGCCCCGGCGGCCATATCCCGTGCATTGGCTTCAAGAATCGCGGATTCCTGCGCCCGCAGCGCCTTGGCGGCAGCGCACAGCGCGGCCTTGCGCTGGGCCGAGCCAAGCTGCGCCAATTGCGTCTGGGCGGCACGCCCGGCCCGGGCCAGAGCGGTTACCAGCGAATCGTGATCGCCATCGAAAGAGGGGGCAGGAACGGTCATTTCTGCGGCTGCGCCTATCACTTGGTAAACGGTTCCCGCAACCCAATCGACTCGTCGTGTGAGTCTTTCGATTCAACGACAACCGTTTGCGGAAGATTCGCCTCGCCGCAGCGAAGCTGCTAGCGGGCCGCATCGGAAGTCAAAAGGGCTCGGGGTCGTCTTGCAAAATCTGACCGCTGGCGGGTTAAGGGACCGCCTGCGGAGCTGGTTCCCGGATCGCGAATTTTTCATGCGATCGCAGGGGCAGGTCCGTTTCATCAAGGTTTCTGCCAAGGTGCAGATGGTGGGTGCCGCCATCATCGCCGCGCTGCTGCTTGCCTGGCTGGTCTCGATGGCTGGCATGGCAGTTTCCCAGTACATGTCCACGCGTGACCGCCTGGCCCTGCTCAATCGCGAAGCCAAGGTGGCGACTGCCGAAAGTCGCGTCGCCGAATACCGCGATGACCTGAAAAGCGTCGCCGAAGACCTGACCCGGCGCCAGGACGCGCTTGAAAAGATGTCCGACGTGCTGCCGGACGACATCAAGGATGCCGATACGGTGAGCGATTCGACCGGCGAGGCCGCCAAAACGGTCGACAAGGTCAGCGCCGCGCTGCCCGAAGCCGTCGGTCTCGCAAAGATCGAAGCCCGCCAGCTCGCGCTGGTTGAGCGGCTGACCCGTTTTGCCGATCGGCGTTCCGCCGTTGCCGCCGAGCGCATTCGCGCGTTGGGGCTCAATCCCGATGCCATGGTTGCCCGGCTCAACGATCGTTCGGCTCAGGGTGGTCCGCTGATCGAGCTGTTTGGTCCCAAGAAGCGCGCGATCGATCCGCGGTTCGAGCGGCTTGGCCTCAGTCTGGCGCGGATGGATGCGCTGGAGCGCGGCCTGGCCGGCATCCCGCAGCATACGCCGGCCAACATCGCCTTTATCTCGTCGGGCTTCGGCTACCGCGCCGATCCGTTCACCGGCGGCGCTGCCTTCCATGCCGGGCTCGATTTCAAGGGTCCGATCGGCGCGCCGATCTATTCGGCCGCAGCAGGGCGGGTGAGCTTCGTCGGTGTCCAGCAGGGCTATGGCAACACGGTTGAGATTGACCATGGTAACGGGCTGATGACGCGGTATGCTCACATGTCGGGCTTCCGGGCGCGAGTCGGTCAGCGGGTGGAAGCCGGGCAAGTGATCGGCCTGATCGGTAACACCGGGCGGTCGACGGGTCCGCACCTGCATTTCGAAGTCCGGATCAACGACCGGGCAGTCAATCCCCGGCCATTCCTTGAGGCGGCGGCAAATGTTCAACAAGAAGGCGGCCGCAGCGCCGCATCCAACGGGCAGTAACACCATGCGCGGATCGACCTTCTCGGTCCTTGGGGCCGATATGGCGATCAAGGGCAATGTCACGGCTTCGACTGACCTACACATCGATGGCAAGGTCGAGGGTGATGTCACCTGCAGCTCGCTCGTCCAGGGCGAAACCGGCGAGATCGTCGGCGCGGTCAAGGCAGAGAGTGCTCGGCTCTCGGGCATCGTCCGTGGTTCGATCTCGGCCCGCGAACTGGTGATTCTCAAGAGCGCGCGGATCCACGGCGACGTGCATTACGATGCGCTGACGATCGAGCAGGGCGCCCAGGTCGATGGCCGGTTCGCCCCGCGCGGTGTTGGCCAGCCCGAAGACAGCCCGGCTGAGAGTGTTGAAAAGCTGCTGACCCTGGCGGGTTAAGGCGTCGGTTACGTCAGGCCGACTTCGGCGCGCAGCGCCTTGCGGTCGAGCTTGCCGATCATCGTCTTGGGCAGGCTTTCACGGATCACCACCTGATCAACCCGCTCGTGCTTGCCGAGTTGGGTGTTGAGCCACTTGGCCAGTGCTTTGCCGGTTTCAACGGCGCCTTCCTGCATGGTCACATAAGCACGCGGTGCTTCGCCGCGATAGGCATCGGGCACGCCGATCACCAACGCCTCCTTGACCGCTGGATGGCGGAGCAGCACGGCTTCGACTTCGCTGGGGAAGACCTTGAAGCCGCCGACCGCGATCATGTCCTTGATCCGGTCGACAATCCGCAGATAGCCGCCCTCTTCCAACACGGCGACATCGCCGGTGCGCAGCCAGCGTCCGTCGGGCCGCTCGGCAAAGGCGGCCAGGGCGGCCTCGGGCCGGCGCCAATAGCCGCGCATGACTTGCGGGCCCTGGATCGCCAGTTCGCCCGGCTCTCCGTCAGACGCATCCTGCGTTGGATCTTCTTTATCGAGCAGACGGATGCGGGTACCGGGGATCGGCTGACCGATCGTGCCGGGACGCTCCTCGCCCTCATAGGGATTGGCCGTTGCCACCCCGGCGGTTTCGGTCAGGCCATAACCTTCGATCAGCCGCGCACCAGTGGTGGCCTCGAACCGCTGCTTGAGTGGCTGCGGCAAGGGCGCCCCGCCCGAGATACAAACCCTGAGCGAGCTGAAATCGGTCTTGCTGCAATCCGGATGATCCAGCAGCGCCTGGTACATGGTCGGCACGCCCGGGATCGCCGTGGCCTTGACCCGGGCCAGGGTCTTCAGCGCCTGCCCGGCGTCGAAACGCGGCAGCATTGCAATGCAGCCGCCGTGCGCCACGGTGCGGTTGAGCACGCAGATATTCGCGAAGACGTGGAACATCGGCAGCACGCCGACGATCATGTCGCGTTCGTCCTCGCGCGGGTCGATCGCCTCGACCTGACGGGTGTTGGCAGTGATGTTCTGGTGCGTCAGCATCGCCCCCTTGGGCGTGCCGGTAGTGCCGCCGGTATATTGCAGCAGGGCGAGGTCTTCCTCTGGATCAAGGGTAACCGGTGTAGGCACCGCATCGACCAGCAGATCATCCCAGCGCAGCGCCTGGTCAGGGACCGGGCTTAGTGACTTGCGGGCCAGCAGCCGCATGGCCAGGCCCTTGATCCAGGGCAGCTGACTGGCCAGCGAACCGACAACCAGCCATTCAAGCGCCGACTGCTCCTTCACCGCCTGGGCTGTTGGCAACAGCGCAGAGGAATCGACCGTCACCAGCAGCCGCGTCCCCGAATCCGCGACCTGCGCCGCGAGTTCGGCGGGAGTGTAGAGCGGCGAGAAATTGACCACCGTCGCCCCGGCCAGCATCGCGCCGTAATAGGCCGAGATGTAGATTGGCACGTTAGGCAGGAACAGTCCGACCCGGTCACCCTTGACGATCCCAAGCTGCTGGAGCCCCGCAGCGAAGGCCCGCGCCTCCTGGGCTAATTCGGCATAGCTGAAGCGGCGCCCCATGAAGTCGACCAACGGCCGATCTCCAAAGCGCGCCACGCTGTCCGCGAACATCTCCGGCACTGTCAGCGGCGCAAAGGTGGTGTCCCAAGGCGTCGGGTGCGCATAATGCGCTTGCCACGGCTGAACGGGCGTAGCGGCTGGCGTGCTGACACTCATGTCAGCTTAAGTGGCGCGACAAGCGGTTTCGCGCAAGCGACAGTCTGGCCTAGGCCGTGGAATTAGCCTTCGTCGGTCGCTTCGGCCGCACGCTTGGCCTCCAGCCATGCGGCTGCCTCAGCTTCCTGGGCGGCTTCCGAGGCGGCCTTGGTCTGGGCCTCACGCTCAGCCCGCAGTTCCTCGATCAGGGCTTCGCGGTCATCACCGAGGCGCAGATCATCGCCAGCCTGATCGAGCAGGCCGGCCTTCTTGGCCGCCTTGGCCACAATCGCATCGAGTTCGCGCTGGCTGCACAGGCCCAGGGTCACCGGATCCTTCGGCTGAATGTTGGCAATGTTCCAGTGGCTGCGATCGCGGATCGCGGCGATGGTATTGCGGGTCGTGCCGATCAGCTTGCCGATCTGCGCGTCCGAGATTTCAGGGTGGTTGCGCAGGATCCAGGCGATGCCGTCCGGCTTGTCCTGGCGCTTTGACACCGGGGTATAGCGCGGACCCTTGGTGCGGCTGACCTGGGCCGGGGCCTTTTGCATGACCAGCGAATAGGACGGATCGTTCTGACCCTTCTCGATTTCAGCCATGGTCAGTTCGCCCGAGCGCACCGGATCGCGGCCGGTATACTTGCTGCTGGCCAGATCATCGGCCATCGCGTTCACTTCAAGGATGTGCAGCCCGCAGAATTCGGCGATCTGTTCGAACGACAGGGCAGTGTTGTCGACCAGCCACGAAGCAGTGGCATGCGGCATCAGCGGGGTGGGCTGGGTCACGGGAAATTCTCCGCCAGAAATCGAGTTCAAAATAATAGGGCCGCCCCTTACCGGAGCGGCCGTTCGGCGGGTCATCTAGGTGATAACGGCGGATTCGGCAAGGATTGAGTCAGGTTGGCTTAGACCTCCAGAACGATCTTGCCGATATGAGCACCGGCTTCCATCCGGGCATGGGCTGCGGCAGCCCCGGCCAGCGGGAAAGCCTGGTCCATGATCGGGCGCAGCTCACCGCTGGTGAACAGCGGCCAGGCATTGGCCGCGATCTCCTGCGCCAGCAGCGCCTTGAACTGGTTGGAGCGTGGCCGCAGCGTCGATCCGGTCAGCGTGTAGCGCCGGCTCATGATCACCGCCATGTTGAGTTCTGCCTGCATCCCGCCCTGGACCGCAATCGTCACGTGACGGCCATCTTCCTTCATGCAGCGCAGGTTGCGCGCAACGTAATCACCCGCAACCATATCGAGCACCAGCTCGACGCCCTGCCCGCCGGTGATCGTCTTGACCTCCTCGACAAAGTCGGTCGCCTTGTAATCGATCGCGTGGTCGGCGCCGATCTTCAGCGCGGCGGCGCATTTTTCGGCATCGCCGCAGGTCACGATCACGGTCAGCCCGAAGGCCTTGCCCAGCATGATCGCCATAGTGCCGATCCCGCTGGTCCCGCCATGGACCAGGATCGTCTCCCCCTCCTTGGCCCAGCCGCGCTCGAACACGTTGTGCCAGACGGTGAACAGCGTTTCCGGCAGGGCCGCCGCCTGATCCAGCGGCATCCCGGCCGGGACCGGCAGGCAGTGATCGGCCATGGCCAGGCAGTATTCCGCATAGCCGCCGCCAGCCACCAGGGCACAGACCCGCTGGCCCAGCATGACGTCGCTGACGCCATCGCCCAGCGCGACAACTTCACCCGCGATCTCCAGTCCGGGGATCGGCGAGGCGCCCGGCGGCGGCGGATAGAGCCCGCGGCGCTGGATCACATCCGGCCGGTTGACCCCGGCAAAAGCCACCTTGACCAGGACTTGCCCGGGACCGGGTAATGGCACCGGCAGGATCTGCGGCTGCAGCACTTCGGGGCCGCCCGGCGTGTCGAAACCGATCGCGGTCATCGTTTCAGGCAGTGTCTGGGGAGAATTTCCGGCCATTTGCCTATTTCCTGTTGGCATTGCTCTGCGCCGGCCCGGCCTAGCCTTTGGCCGTGTTGACAGCAAGCGCAGGAAGGTCGATTCTGCTGTCAGGATGGACGACGACGACCGCCCCCGCGCACGCAGCGATGCCGCCAGCCAGTTGGCGCTGGAACCGCTCGATCGGCTTTCGCAGGATGAGCTGGCCGAACGCATCGTCCTGCTTGAGGCCGAGATCGTCCGGATCAAGGCCCACCGGGACAAGGTTTCAGCCCACCGGGCCGCCGCCGACGCCCTGTTCAGGCGGCCAGACTGATGATTTTCGGGATGCCCCTTCGCACTGGCGATCCGGCATCCCATATAGGTCCGCGAACGGTTGACCATATAGGTCCGGTTAACCATCCTTGTTCATACTCTTCGGCTATCGAAGGGTCACTCCATCCGTGGGAAGGCTTCTAAATGCCAAGTTTTGCCCAGAGCCTCGAAAAGACGCTGCATAGCGCGCTCGCCAATGCTTCCGAGCGTAGCCATGAGTATGCGACTCTGGAACACCTGCTGCTCGCGCTGATCGACGAGCCCGACGCGGCGCAGGTCATGCAGGCCTGCGGCGTGGAGCTGGCCGAGCTGGGCGAAGTGGTGCGCCAGTACCTCGACCAGGAATACCAGAGCCTCAAGACCGAGGAAAAGGGTGACCCTGCCCCAACCGCCGGCTTCCAGCGCGTGATCCAGCGCGCGATCCTGCACGTCCAGTCGAGCGGCAAGGATACCGTGACTGGTGCCAACGTGCTGGTCGCGCTGTTTTCCGAACGCGATTCCTACGCCGTCTACTTCCTGCAACAGCAGGACATGAGCCGGCTTGATGCGGTCAGTTTCATCAGCCACGGGATCGGCAAGGGCGGCAAGCGGATCGAGGACAAGAGCCCCAAGGGCACCGAGAGCGAGAGCCCGGCGCCCGAGGAGAAGGCCCAGGGCAAGGATCCGAAAAAGGAGTCCGCGCTCGACCAGTTCTGCGTCAACCTTAACGAGAAGGCCCTGGCCGGCAAGGTCGATCCGCTGATCGGCCGCGGCCCGGAAGTGGACCGGACGATCCAGATCCTGTGCCGCCGCTCGAAGAACAACCCGCTCTATGTCGGCGATCCCGGCGTCGGCAAGACCGCCATCGCCGAAGGCCTGGCCCGCAAGATCGTTGAAGGCGAAGTGCCCGAAGTGCTGGCCGAAGCGGTGATCTACAGCCTCGACATGGGCGCGCTGCTGGCCGGCACGCGCTATCGCGGCGATTTCGAGGAACGGCTGAAGCAGGTGGTCTCCGAGCTGGAGAAGATGCCGCATGCGGTGCTATTTATTGATGAAATTCATACAGTTATCGGTGCCGGTGCGACCAGCGGCGGGGCGATGGATGCCTCCAACCTGCTGAAGCCAGCCCTGTCGGGCGGGACGATCCGCTGCATCGGTTCGACCACCTACAAGGAATTTCGCAATCACTTCGAAAAGGACCGCGCGCTGCTGCGCCGGTTCCAGAAGATCGATGTGAACGAACCGACGGTCGAGGACACGATCAAGATCCTGCGCGGCCTGCGCACGGCCTTCGAGGAGCACCACAAGGTCAAGTACACGCCCGATGCGATCAAGACCGCAGTCGAGCTGTCGGCGCGCTACATCAATGACCGCAAGCTGCCCGACAAGGCGATCGACGTGATCGACGAAGTGGGCGCGATGCAGATGCTGGTGCCGCCATCGAAGCGCAAGAAGACCATCACGGCGCGCGAGATCGAGGCAGTGATCGCCACCATGGCGCGGATCCCGCCCAAGTCGGTCAGCTCTGACGATCGCCAGGCGCTCGAACACCTCGAGAAGGACCTCAAGCGGGTCGTGTTCGGTCAGGACAGGGCGATCGAGGTGCTGTCGAGCGCGATGAAGCTGAGCCGCGCGGGCCTGCGCGATCCCGACAAGCCGATCGGATCGTTCCTGTTCTCCGGCCCGACCGGGGTCGGCAAGACCGAGGTTTCCAAGCAGTTGGCCGAGATCCTGGGCATCCCGATGCAGCGCTTCGACATGTCGGAATACATGGAGCGCCATTCGGTCAGCCGCCTGATCGGCGCGCCTCCGGGCTATGTCGGTTATGACCAGGGCGGCCTGCTGACCGATGCCGTGGACCAGCAGCCGCATTGCGTGCTGCTGCTCGACGAAATCGAGAAGGCGCACCCGGATCTGTTCAACATCCTGCTGCAGGTGATGGATAACGGGCGCCTGACCGATCATCACGGCAAGACAGTCGACTTCCGCAATGTCGTGCTGATCATGACCACCAATGCTGGCGCCAGCGACATGGCCAAGCAGGGGATCGGGTTCGGCGACGTATCCAAGGCGGATGCGGGCGACGAAGCGGTCAAGAAGATGTTCAGCCCGGAATTCCGCAACCGGCTCGATGCGATTGTGCCCTTCGCTTACCTCGGCACCGAGGTGATCGCGCGGGTAGTCGACAAGTTCGTGCTACAGCTCGAATTGCAGCTGGCTGACCAGAACGTCCACATCCAATTCGATGGCGATGCCCGCAAATGGCTGGGTGAGCGCGGCTATGACAAGCTCTATGGCGCACGGCCGATGGCCCGCCTGATCCAGGAGAAGGTCAAGCAGCCGCTGGCCGAGGAACTGCTGTTCGGTAAGCTGCGCCACGGCGGCGAGGTGCACGTCTCGGTCAAGGACGGGGCCCTGGCCTTCGAACTGACCCCGGCTCCGCCCAAGCTGGCCAAGAGCAAGGCGGAAAAGCCTGCGGTCAAGCGCAAGGGCAAGACCGCGCCGGAAACGAGCAAGGACGGCAACGACTCCGATTGATCGGGGTCAATGCGCAGGATTCGGCAGCCTGTCAGCGAGCAGGCTGCCGAATTCCGTTTGCGGAGCCGATCCGATGACTGCTGAAACTGCCGAAGCCCCCGCCACCAGCCCGTTTGAACGGGTTGGCGGCCATGTGGCCATGCGCCGGATCACCGACCGCTTCTATGACCTGATGGACCAGGATCCGGCCTATGCCGATCTACGCGCAATTCACGGCGCAGACCTGTCCGACATGCGCGCCCAACTGCCGTCGTTCCTGGCTGGCTGGGCTGGCGGTCCACGCGACTGGTTCGAGGCCAATCCCGGCAAATGCATGATGAGCGCCCATGGCGGGAGCCCGATCACCCCCGAAACCGCCGGCCAATGGGCCGATGCCATGACCCGCGCGATCGCGGATGTGGAAGTGGCTGACCGCGAGATCGCCGCAGCGATGGCCGATGTGCTCAGCCGCATGGCCAGGGGCATGGCGCGCGGCTGATCCTCGCCATTTGGCCCCAATCGGGCTAGCCTGCAGGTGATGAACTCGATCGATCGCTCCCGCCGCCGCCTCGCAATTGCTGCCGCCGCGCTGGCGGGGTTTGTCGATGCGGCCGGGTTCCTCTCGGCGCAGGGTTATTTCGTGTCGTTCATGTCAGGCAATACGACCAGGTTGGGTGTGGATCTGGCGCTGCGACCAATGATGGCGATCATTCCTGCCATGTTGATCGCCGGTTTCGTGTTGGGTGTCTTTGTTGGCGCGCTGCTGGCGGCACGGGCCGGGGCGCAGCGCAAGGTTGCTGTCTTGGCGCTGGTCACGATCCTGCTGGTGGCAGCGGCCATTTCGCATCTGGTCGGCGCGGGGCTGGCGATGCTGGGATTCCTGGTGCTTGCGATGGGAGCGCTCAACAACACCTTCCAGCGCGATGGTGAGGTCTCGGTTGGCCTGACTTACATGACCGGTGCGCTGGTGCGGTTCGCGCAGGGCCTGGCTGCTCGGATTACCGGAACCGGGGGCGAAGGCTGGGCGAACTGGCTGCTGCTCTGGCTGGGCCTGGCGCTGGGAGCCGTCGCGGGCGCTTACACGTTGCTGACCTGGCCAGCCGTGGCCTTGTGGCTCGCTTGCGCCTGGGCGCTGGGGTTGGTCGCCGCCGCTTGGCAACTGCGCAAAACGTCGCCCGCCTCTTGAACCGCTGATCTCGGCACCCTAATCCAGTTTCAAATCGAAACTGGAGAGCTTGCCATGCATCTTGCCCAAACCGCCCTGATCACCTTTGATCAGCTGCTGAGCACGCTGGACCACCTGTTGGGCAAGGCGGCGGCAAGTGAACAAAGCGAGGCGCTGCTCCAGGCGCGGTTGGCCCCGGACATGCTGCCGCTGGCCACCCAGGTCCGGTTCACCACCCAGCAGGTCTACAACACCTTGAACCGCGCCTTTGGCGGCAGCCATGCGGGCGCCGATGCCGATCATGGCTCGATCGCCGCCGCCCGCGCCCATGTCGCGGAAGTTCGCGCGCTGATTGCCGAAGCCCGCCAGGCCGAGCCGTTATCCGAAGACGCGATGGTCGAATTCGACCTGCCCAATGGCATGGCCTTTGCCATGACCGTGTCCGACTATGTCCGCGACTGGGCCATGCCGCAGTTCCATTTCCACCTGATGACCGCCTATGCGATCCTGCGTCACGCCGGACTGCCGATCGGCAAGGCGGACTATATGGGCTACATGATGCAGCACCTGAAGGCACCGCCGAGCGCCTGATCTCCTAAGGCGCGACGATCCGGACCTGCTTGTCGCGCCCAGTTGCGCCGCGCAACAAGCGAAGTCGTGACGTCGCAATTCCAAGGGCGCTGGCGAGGAGGTCGAGGACAGCAGCGTTGGCCTTGCCGTCTTCCGGCTTGGCGCGGACCTTCACGATCAGCCGGCCGTCCTCGATCGTGATCGTTTCCACTCGCGCACCCGGCGTAACGCGCAGGGTCAGCCGCCCTTCCCCGTCCGCCAGTGCAAGGATCGCATCGGCGGGCGGAAGGTCAGCCTTCGCCTTGGCCATCCAGCGCCGCCGCGTGGTGCTTGGCGTTTTCGGCATAGTGCTTCACGCCCATTTGCAGACCCGCCAGCATACGATCATCGAGATCGCGCATGAAGGTGGCCGGGCGGCCCGACCACAACTGGCGCGAGGGAATCCGCTTGCCCGGCGCCAGCAGCGCCCCGGCGGCCAGCATCCCGTCTGCCTCAATCACGCAGCCGTTCATCGTCTGGGCGGCGAAGCCGACAAAGCCGCGATCCTCGATCACCGTGCCGTGAATCATCGCCATGTGGCCGATCAGCACGTCCTCCCCGATCAGGGTCGGAAACCCGTCGGGCTTGCCCGGCATGGGGCCGTCGCAATGGATCACGGTTCCATCCTGGACATTGGTGCGCGCGCCAATCACGATCCGCGTCACATCGCCGCGCAGCACGCAGTTGTACCAGATGGAGGCGTCCGGCCCGATCTCGACATCGCCGATGATCCGGCAACCCGGTGCAACAAAGGCGCTGTCGTGAATGCGTGGACGCTTGCCGTGGATTTCCAGGATGGTGATGTCGGGACGGGTCATGTCAGTGGTTCCCCAGCATGCTGCTCCAGCGGACCTGGGGCAGGATAGAGGCGTGATCGTCGGTCCAGGCGCGCTTGGCTGGTGCCCCGAGCGGCCGCCAGACGCGCGACGGATCGACCTTGCGCAAGGCTTCGATCCGGGCAGGGTCACGGGCGAGCGCGACCCAGGTCGACGAGGTGAAGTTATTGCCGAGATCTTCGGCGGCTTCATCATCGCGGATCACTGCGCTTAGTCCCCGCTTGGCCGCAATCGCGGCCAGGACGGGTTCAAGGTTGATGTAACGGTTGGAGATGTGGATCAACAAGATTCCCTGCGGGCTCAGCGTGTCGAGATAGACCCCCATTGCCTCGTCGGTAATCAGATGGAGCGGGATCGCATCGGAGGAGAAGGCGTCGACCGCCAGTAGATCCATCCCGCCCTTGGGCATCCGCGCCAGCTCCAGCCGGGCATCGCCCAGCACAACCTCTGAATCCGGCGCGCAATCGCGGATATAGGTGAAGGTGCCGTTGCGTGACAGTTCGAGCACCATCGGATCAATCTCGAAGAAGCGCAGGGACTGCCCGGGACGGCGGTAACAGGCGAGCGTGCCGGTGCCGAGGCCGACCACGCCCAACCGCGCTGTGGGGCCAAACAGACGGTCGGCATTGGCAAAGGCGATACCCGCCCCGGAGCTGGGGCCATAGTAGGTCAATGGCAGGCGGCTGAGCTTGGGATCAAGCGACTGCTTGCCATGCAGGGTCGTGCCATGGGCCAGGGTGCGCATCTTCTGGACCGGAAAATCGCGGACGGTGTAAACCCCGAAATAGCTGCGGGTGCGCAAGCCCTCGCTCGAGGCATCGATCGTGTCCCAGCCGCCCTGGGCGTACATCAGCGCAACCAGCAACAGGGCCAACATCCAGCGCCAGGCGGCAATCAGCGAGCCCAGCAGGCCGACGCCGAGCGTGAGCAGGTACTTGCTGTTGCCCATTTCACCTTCGGTCGAGGTGGCCTGATAGATGAACCAGCACATCGCCAGCGCCACGCCCAGCACGACGGCCGCGGCGATCCGGGCAAGCTGCGGCTCAACCCCTTTGAGCTTGCGCCAGTCGAACAGGGTCGAGGTGGGCAGCAGCAGCGCGGCGGCCAGGACCAGCAGCGGATGCTCCCACACCCAATCGAACAGCAGCGGGGCAAACAGGGCGGTGAACAGTCCGCCCAGTGCACCGCCAGCCGACATGACCAGGTAGAACAGGGTCAGCTGCGAAGCATCGGGCCGGGCATCGTAGAGCCGCGAATGCAGCGCCACGCAGACTATGAACAGCAGGAACACGCTGCCAATCACCGGAGCCAGCGTTGCCGCGTGGCTCGAGGCGGCCGCAAAGCCGCCGGCGATCAGCACGAACAGCGGCGCAACCTGGGTAAAGACCCGCGCCAGCATGCGGTTATCGGCAAAGGCCACGCTGAAACTGAGCAGATAGAGCCCGAGCGGGATCACCCAGAGCAGCGGCATGGCGAAGAGATCGGTGGTCAGGTGCGTGGTGGTCGATAGCATGAGCCCCGACGGGACCGCCGCGAGCACCAGCCACAGCAAAATCTTGCGCCAGCCGACTGCGGCGACGGAGCCGTCCTCGGCTTGCGGCAGCGCCGCGTCAGGCGTTCTGGCCCGGCTCCAGGCGCAGATCCCGACGAGCACGACGAGCAGGGCATAGCCCAGGGTCCAGCCGATCGATTGCTCGCTGGCGGAAAGCAGCGGTTCGGCCACTAGCGGATAGGCGATCAGGCCCCCAAAGCTGCCAAGGTTGGAGGCAGCGTAGAGCGCCCAAGGGGCGCTGGAGGATGGATGGGCGGCATACCAGCGCTGCATCAGCGGAGCCTGGGCCGAAACTAGGAAGAACACCGGCCCAATCGTCAGCGCCAGCAGCGCCTTGACCCACAGGATCTCCATCCCCGCAGTCGGCGGCGGCAAGTCGGCAAGCGTGATTGGCAGGGTCAGCCCGGCCAGGACCAGCAGCGCGAGGTGGATCTGGCCCTGCCGCTTCAAGGGCGACTTCGATAGGCGATGGGCATAGAAGTAGCCCGCCAGCAGCAGCGCCTGGTAAACCAGCATCGCGCTGTTCCAGACGTTGGGGGCACCGCCCAGGCGGGGCAAGGCCAGTCGCGCGACCAGCGGCTGAACCAGGAACAGCAGGAAGCTCCCCGTCAGAATCGTCAGGACGAACAGGGCGCGCTGTGCGCTGGTGGCAGATCCAGTCATTTTTGGCTCCAGTCGCTGCGGGGCAGTTCGTAAGTGACGTGGCGCAGCAGGGGATCATCCGCAGCAAGGCGCGGATGGTCGAAATCGAGATCGGGACGATAGGCCATTCCCAACCGTTCCATCACGGCGCGGCTGCGGCGGTTGCCGACATTGGTAATGGCCCAGACCGAATCGTCAGCACGGCTGGCAAAAAACCATTCGATCGCGGCTCTGGCAGCCTCGGTGACATAGCCCTGGCCCCATGCGGCACGGGCCAGGCGCCAGCCGAACTCTCCCTTGCCATGAACCGGGCTCACTGTACCGCGGATCACGCCGCACCAGCCGATAAGCTGGTCGCTTTCGCGGCGCACCAGCGCCCAGAAGCAATGACCATGCTCGGCCTCGATCCCGCGCATCCGTTCGATCAAGTCGGCAACTTCCACGCGCGTCATGACTGGGCCCAAGGTGGCCATGACTTCGGGATCGCTGTTGATGGCGTGAAACGGTTCGAGATCTGCGTCGCGCCACGAACGCATGATCAGGCGCGGCGTCTCCAGCCTGAACTCAGCCATTCAGCAGCCGCGCGGCATGAGCGGCGTGATAGGTCAGCACCCCGGCACAGCCGGCGCGCTTGAAGGCGGTGAGCGTTTCGAGGACCAGCGCGTCGCGCTCACCCGCGCCAGCCGCAACCGCCGCCTCGATCATCGCGTACTCACCACTGACCTGGTAAGCAAATACCGGAACGCCAAAAGTTTCCTTCACTTTCAGGATGATATCAAGATAGGGCAGGCCCGGCTTGACCATCACGCTGTCAGCGCCCTCAAGCAGATCGAGCTCAACCTCGCGCAGCGCCTCATCGCTGTTGGCGGAGTCCATCTGATAGGTCTTCTTGTCGCCCTTCAGCAATCCGCGGCTGCCCACGGCATCGCGGAACGGACCATAGAAGGCCGAGGCATATTTCGCGGCATAGGACATGATCTGGACATTGGCATGCCCCGCGCCTTCGAGCGCCTCGCGGATCGCCCCGATCCGGCCGTCCATCATGTCGCTGGGGGCAATCACGTCGGCCCCGGCCGCCGCCTGGTTCAGGCTTTGCCCGACGAGCACCTCGACCGTGGCATCGTTCAGCACATAGCCAGCCGCATCGACCAGTCCGTCCTGGCCATGGCTGGTATAGGGATCGAGCGCCACGTCGGTCAGCACGCCGATGCTGTCGCCGCAGGCATCCTTGATCGCCCGGATCGCGCGGCACATCAGGTTGTCGGGATTGAGCGCCTCACGCCCGTCTTCGCTGCGCAGGTCAGGCTGGGTATTGGGAAAGAGGGCCAGACAGGGAATGCCCAGCGCCACCGCTTCCTTCGCGCGCTGTGCAATCAGATCGACCGACCAGCGCGAGACACCCGGCAGCGAGGCGATCGGTTCTTCGGTGCCGCTCCCGCCCGTCACGAACAGCGGCCAGATGAGGTCCGCCGGGGTGAGTACCGTCTCGCGGTGGAGCGCACGACTCCAGGCGCTGGCGCGCAGCCGGCGCAGGCGTGTGGCGGGGTAGGAACCGGTCATTGCCAAGGTTCTAGGTTAGAGACTCGGTGCCAGCAAGCCCCGGTGCTCAGCGGGTGAGCAGGGGCTTGGGCGACGATGGCGAAGTGAGCGGACCAAGCGCGGCACCGGGCACCACCGACTTGAGCGCAGCCATCTTCGCCTTGAACGCTGCCAGCTCCTTGGCATCGACCTGATTGGAGACGGTGAAGCGGACCGACATCGGATTGACCTTCGCCCCTTTGCGATAGAGTTCGTAATGAAGATGCGGGCCGGTCGAGAGCCCGGTCGAGCCGACATAGCCGATCACCCGCCCGGCCCGGACGCGGCTGCCCGGGGAAACCGCAATCCGGCTCATGTGTGAATAGCCTGTGCCCCAGCCCCCGCCATGGTCAAGCTTGACATGGTTGCCATGGCCGCCGCCCCAGCCGGCAAAGCTGACTGTCGCATCGCCCACGGCATAGATCGGTGCGCCGGCCGGCGCGCCGAAATCGACGCCGGCGTGCATCCGGGTATAGCCGAGGATCGGGTGGCGGCGCGCGCCGAAATCCGAGGTAATCCGCCCCACCACCGGCATGATCAGGCCCGAACGCTGTGCGCCCATGCCCGATGCTTCGAAGAACTGGCCATCGCTGCCCCACCGCAGCAGCTGCGCCTTGGGCTTGCCGCCCCGCTCAACCCCGGCGAACAGCAGCTCGCCCACCTTGGTCTCACCCGTGGCCGCGCGCTTGAAGCCGACGATGATGTCGAAAGTATCGCCAGGTTCGATCGCCGTATCGAGGCTGAGGTGCTGGTCGAGCACCTGGAGGTATTGCTGGATCGCCTCAATCGGCGCGCCCGCCGCGCGGGCCGAACGATAAAGCCCGGCGCCGATCGTGCCGCGAATGCGCAGCGGCATGGTATTGACCGGAATTGCCTCGGACCTGAGCGCGAAACCGCCGTTGCTGCGCGAAACCGCCAGCTTGAGATCGAACCGCGCCCGGAACGAGAGTGCATCGAGCGGACGGGCCTGACCTGGACCGGCGCGTCGGCCAAGCGTGATGTCTACCTGGGTCCCGGCCGGCAGACCGGCAGGGTCGATCGACCCGGCCACCAGGTTGGTGACCCGGGCCGCATCGACAGCCCCCACGCCGGCGCGCTGCAGCAGGCGGTCGAAGCTGTCGCCCTGGGTATAGGTGGCGGTCAGCTGGACAATGGCCCGCTCGGGCACATTGGCAACCGGACTGACCCGCTCGGTCGGACCCATGCGGTGGCCGCTTTCGGCCCCGAAGGCCAAGGGCTGAATCGTCTGGCTGCGGAATTCATCGCGGGCGGCGGCATCCACGGGCATCGCCGGCGGCGCGGCAATGGCGGAAAAATCAGGCAGAAAGGCCAGGGCCAGGGCACTGAGGCCGAACAGTGTGCCAAGGCCCCTGAACCAGCGGGCCGAGCCGATATCTTCGGCCAGGTCTGGGGTCCAGTCGAGCCGGGCAAGCCGCAGTTCCCAGTGCTGGCGCAACAAGGCAAGCCGCTGGACGAAAGGCGCCAGGCCTGCAACTGGCGTAGCGGGCGCCGTCCGCGCCGTACCGGCGGCGATGCGCAGGCCTAGCGGGACGGAGCCAACCCCGGTTCCAAGCGCTTCACGCGAAATGAACACCAATCTGGCCCCCGGGCGACTGCAATCGGCAACCGCTGTGCACCGGTAAGGTTAATCTTCGCCTAAAAAGCCGGTGGCCGGTTGGGGAATAAGGCTGATCCACGCCTTGTCGCTCAGGGTCGGCGATGCCACATCCAGCGGCACAATGGCGCGCAACATTTCCGCCCGACAGGATCGATCCGGCGACGGCCGCGTCAAGGCTGTGCTTGGCCCGACCAATACGACGCATCTCGCGATCGAGCGACTTTGCGCCCACTCCTCCGGCGCGATCGGCTTTCCCCTGCGGCTGCTGGCACGCGAGGTCTACGACCGGGTCTGCGCGATCAAGGGCGCAGACCGGGTCGCGCTGATCACCGGCGAAGAACGGATCGAGCCAAAGCACGCGCGCTGGCTGCTGTGCACGGCCGAAGCCATGCCAACCAGCGCCGATCTGGCCTTCGTCGCGCTCGACGAGGCGCAGCTCGGCGCGGATCGCGAGCGCGGGCACGTTTTCACCGACCGGCTGCTTCACACCCGCGGCCGCGAGGAGACCATGATCCTGGGTTCGGCGACACTGGAGCCAATGGTGCGCGCTCTGGTCCCAGAGGCTGAGATCGTCGGCCGTCCGCGCTTTTCGACGCTGAGCCATGCCGGCGCCCGCAAGCTTTCGCGGATCCCGCCGCGCTCGGCCATCGTCGCCTTCTCGGCCGAGCAGGTCTACGCGATTGCCGAAATGCTGCGCCGGTTCCGCGGCGGGGCAGCTGTTGTCATGGGCGCTCTCTCGCCAGAGACGCGCAACCGGCAGGTAGCATTATACCAGTCGGGTGAGGTCGACTATCTGGTTGCTACCGACGCGATTGGCATGGGGCTCAACCTCGATGTCCAGCATGTGGCCTTCGCCGGACTGTCGAAATTCGACGGGGTGCGGCAGCGGCGGCTGTTCCCGGCAGAGATGGCACAGATCGCAGGACGCGCGGGGCGGCATCAGACCGACGGCAGCTTCGGGACCCTCTCCGGTACGGGCGGTCACGATGCGGAATTCACGCCTGAAGAGGTCTATGCAATCGAGGAGCACCGCTTTGCGCCCCTCACGCGCCTGTTCTGGCGCGATGCGGATCCGGACAGCCACTCGATTGCCAGCCTGATCGGCGATCTGGAGCGACTGCCCGACCGCCC
>JAJTFU010000016.1:18155-20555 GCA_021299075.1 Novosphingobium sp.
GACTGCCCGACCGCCCCGAACTGACCGCTGCGCCCGAGGCAATCGATCTTGCCGTGCTCAAGCGGCTGGCCGACGATCCGGCAATTGCGGCGGAGGCACGTACGCCTGCCCGCGTGGCGCGGCTGTGGGATGCTTGCCGCCTGCCCGATTTCCGCCAGCACGGCGCCGATACCCATGCACGCTTTGTGGCGCGGCTCTGGGCCGATCTCAAGGATGGCCAGATCCCGGGCGATCACGTGGCCCGGGCGATTGCCGAGCTGGACCGGCCGGATGGCGATATTGATACCCTGCAAGGCCGGATCGCCGCGATCCGCTCCTGGTCCTATATCGCCCAGCGGCCCGACTGGGTGCTGGCACGTGAGGAAATGGCGGCTCGCGCCCGCGCGGCCGAGGCGCGTCTGTCCGACGCGCTCCACGGGCGGCTGACCGAGCGTTTCGTCAATCGCCGCACCTCGGTGCTGATGAAGAAGCTTGGGCCGGACGCCGGTCTGCTGCCAGTCAAGGTCGAGGATGATCGCGTGCTGGTTGATGGCGAGCCGATTGGCGTGCTTGCAGGTTTCCGCTTTCGGGTCGATCCGTCCGCGCGGCTCGCCGATCACAAGCTGCTGCTCGCTGCGGCCGAGCGCCACTTGCCGGCGCTGCTGGCGGAACGCGCGCGGAGCCTTTGCGCAGCGCTGATGGCAAACGAAGCCGTCGACCTCGCTCTGGCGGGTTCGAGCTTGGATTGGGAGGGCGAGCGGATCGCGCGGCTTAGTTCCGGCAAGTCGGTTCTGGCACCGTCGCTCGGACTGGAACCCGCCTTGTCGGCACTGCCCACGGCGGCGCGGCGCGAACTTGAGGCCGCGCTTGCAGGTTGGTTTGACCAGGCCCTGCGCCCACTCGACCCGCTGCGCCAGCTGGAACAGGCCAGTCGCGACGCAGCCGGCGGCCCCGAACTGCGGGCCCTGCTGATTCGGCTGGTCGAGGTCGGCGGGATGCTCGCCCGCGCCGGGTCCGGCGTCGAGCACCTAAGTCCGGCCCAGCGCCAGCAGCTGCGCCGGCTGAAGGTCCAGGTGGGCGCACTCGATATCTTTGTCCCGGCCATGTTGAAGCCAGCGCCGCTTTCGGCCTGGCGAGCGCTTCAGGCCGTGCGCGGGAGAAATCTTGGCGCGCCGCATCCGGCCATGCCCCCGGTCCTGGCGCTTGCCGGCAAGGCCCTGCCCCCGCCGGGCTACCGCGCGCTTGGCAAACAAGCACTGCGGCTCGATATGGCCGAAAAGCTGCTTCACGCGGCTCATGCCGTGCGCAGCGCCGGGTCAGGCAAGCCGATCATTCTGGATCCGGCCCTGGCCGTGTCGATGGGCCTCGCGACCCCGGCCTATACGCAGCTGCTTACGCAGCTGCTACGCCTAGCCGGGTTTCAGCCGATCATGCCGCGCCCCTTGCCGCGCGGCGCCTTCGGCCCGCTGGCTCCCCCGCGCTGGCGGTGGCGACCGCTACGCCGCGAAAGTCTGCCAGCGGCACTTCCGCCCCCGCCCAATGGCAGCGCCTTTGCTGCGCTAGCAGGATTGATGCGGTGAGAATCGACAAGCTGCTGTGGTTCCTGCGCCTCGCGCCCAGCCGGACCATGGCACATGATTGGGTGGCGGAAGGTCATTTTCGGTTGAACGGGCGGCGAATCGAGAAGCCCAGCGCTGCGGTCGCAGTAGGGGATGTCCTGATCGTTCCGGCCCGATCCGGGGTGCGCGTGATCGAACTGATTGCCGTTCCAGCGCGGCGCGGACCTGCTCCGGAAGCACTTGCCTGTTACCGCACGCTTGACGAGCGCGCCGCAAATCCCATAGCAGCAGAAAATAACATCAAGCCTTAGGGGACCTGACTGCCATGACCTATGTCGTCACCGACGCCTGCATCAAGTGCAAGTACATGGACTGTGTCGAGGTCTGCCCGGTAGACTGCTTCTACGAAGGCGAGAACATGCTGGTGATCAACCCCAGCGAATGCATCGACTGCGGCGTGTGTGAGCCCGAATGCCCGGCCGAAGCGATCCTGCCCGACACCGAGAGCGGGCTGGAACAGTGGCTTGAGCTCAATGCCAAGTACTCGGCCGAATGGCCCAACCTCACCTCCAAGAAGGAAACGCCGGCCGACGCCGACGAGCACAAGGGTGAGGAAGGCAAGTTCGACAAGTACTTCTCGCCCGAACCTGGCGAAGGCGACTGAGCCTTCGCGGTTGCAGCGCGAATCGATTGCATTTCCTGCATCTGCTGATCGCGGGCTGACGCCCGAACCGCTTGTCCGGGCGCAGATTTCTGCGGTCTGGTAATTTTGTTGCCGATATGCTATATAATCGTCCGACTTCCGGAGCTCTCTGCCCCGGATGCGTGGCAATCATAGGCTAGGCGGGACTGCGAACACGGA
>JAJTFU010000198.1 GCA_021299075.1 Novosphingobium sp.
GCAGGGCACGGCGACCGCGCGGTCGCACGGCAGCCAATGGCGCCAGTCCTCATAGCCGGCGCCCAGTTCCTGCTCGATCAACAGGCCGCGGAAGCCCGAGCAATCGATGAAGAAGTCACCTGCAAAGCTGCGGCCATCGTCGGTGGTGACCGAAGCGATATCACCATTCTCGGCGCGCTGGACCGAGGCGACCTTGCCTTCATGACGGGTAACGCCGCGCGCTTCGGCATAGCGGCGGAGGTAGCCGGCATAGAGCCCGGCATCGAAGTGATAGGCGTAAGGAAGCGAAACGCCCAGGGCGCCTGGACCGGCGCGGCCGGTGCGGGCGGCGAGTTCGTTCGGTGAATAGTGCGCCAGCGGCTTGGCGAGCCCAAGCTTGCGCCCGCGCGCCCAGTAGTGGCGGAAGGGCAGCAGGCCAAGCTGGCGGCCAACCTCGCCAAAGGCGTGCATGTAGAAATGACCGGGCTTCAGCCAGCCGGCAAATTCGATGCCCAGCTTGAACGAGCCCATCGTCTCGCGCAGGAACTCGGCCTCGTCCAGCTCAAGTGCCTGGTTGAACAGCATGATCGCGGGGATCGTCGCCTCGCCGACGCCGACGGTGCCGATTGCCTCGCTTTCGATGAGGGTAATGGAATGGGTGGCCGGCGCAAACCGCGCCAGTGCGGCTGCGCTCATCCAGCCGGCGGTCCCGCCGCCGAGGATGACTATCCGGTATTGCCGATCCGCTCCCATGCGTCATTCTCCGCGCGCCAACCAACCGCGCGATATCAGTTACCTAAGCAACCGGATAATCAAGCGGAGATCGATGGGGCTCCGGCGGCGCGACCCGCACCGGAAACCCCATCTCCCCCCTCATGGACTTCAGAACTTGTAGTTGAAGCCTGCCAGGAACCGGCGACCATAGCGCTGGTAATCGATCACCTGACGCACATCGCCCGGGTTCGTCGTGATGAACGGTTCGTCCGTCAGGTTCTGGCCCTGGATGTAGAGCGAGAGCCCGTGCAGCGGGCTGCCTTCCTGGAAGTCATAACCGATCTGCGCGTCGACAATGATTTCCGGAGCCGCGCGGCGGCGGACACGGTTGGCTGCAAAGCCGGAGACTTCACCCACGAAGGTCGAACGATAGCGGACCGAACCGCGAACGTTGAACCCGCCCTTTTCGAAGTACAGGGTGCCATTGGCGACCCACTTCGAATAGCCCGGCAGGTCTTCGGCCTTGCCACCCGGGTTCGGCAGGATCTTGGTTTCGGTGTAGGAGACGCCGCCCGTGATCCCGAAGCCCGACAGCGCCTGGCTGAAGGTGTCGAACGGCAGGGTACCGGCCAGTTCAACGCCATACAGTTCGCCGCCTTCCCCGTTAATCGGAATGTTCAGCACGGCATTGGGCGAAAGCGTGACATTCGCCTGGTTCGGCGGGGTCAGCACGAGTTCGGAAGTCGGGATGATCACATCGCGGTTATAGATGTAGCTCTGCAGATCCTTGTAGAACAGCTGCAGGGCAACATAACCCTTGGTGCCGAAGTACTTCTCGAACGTCAGGTCGATGGCATTGGCGCGCCACGGACGCAGATCCGGGTTGCCCGAGCCGCCGGTGATGTTGGCAATGAAGTTGCCGGGCGAGGCCGGGTTCGGCGTGATCGTGTAGCCGAAGCTCAGCGAGTTCTTCATGTCGTCCATGCGCGGCCGGATGATTTCACGGGCCGCGGCGAAACGGATCACGAAATCGCTGGGGAAGCGCAGCGACAGGTTGAGGCTGGGCAGCACGTCGGTATAGCGCGTGGTGTCCGACTGGGTGGCGGCACCGATGTTCGGCGCGCCGTTCGGCAGGGTGCCGAGGAAGACCGCCGTGGCACCGACCGACTTCTGTTCAGTGAAGTTGGCCTGGACCCCGATGTTACCGGTCAGGACAGCCGAACCCAGCGTGCCCTTGATGTTGGCCTGGAGGTACGGGGTCAGGATCCTTTCGCTGACCGAGTAGCTCTTCACCCGCACGTCGCCATAGGCGTTGGGCACCAGCTTGTAGATCCCCGCATCGAGCAGCGCGAGCGGATCATAGCTGATCATCGGGCCCAGACCGAGGAACGACAGGTTGGTCGAACCGAGGCGGAACTGGCTGGGGACGGCGACGCTGGTGGTGCCGTTGGTGTTGGCAGCCAGGCCGAGGAAGTACTCATCCGGTACCAGGTTCTTCGAGCGATCGGTGTAATTGCCACCAAACTGAACGCTCGAGATGAAACCATCGAGGTCCTTCGAAACTTCGGCGCGGGCCTGCCAGATCTGGTCCTTGACGATGCGGTCGTTGTAGTAGCCATCCTGGCCGTTCACGATCGAGGTGCCATTGGGCGCAATCTGATTGCCGCCCCATCCCTGTGGGCTGGTCAGCAGGATCAGGTTGTAATCGCTGTAGTTGAGGGTCGGCGAGAACACGGTGCCCTGGGTGCCGCTGGTGAAGCGGATGGTGTCGGTCGCGCCCACAGCGTTACGGCCGGTACCTGAATAGCTTTCCAGGTTCAGCTCGTTGCGATCGGTCTTCGAGTAGGACAGGTCGAGCATGGCCTTCCAACCATCATCGCCTTCGTACTTGTTGTTCCAGCCGAAGCTGTAGAGCTTGGCATTGCGCTGGAACACGTCGTTGCGGACCACGCCCTTGACGCCGTTGAACTGGCCGGACGTGACGAAGCCGTTGCTCGACTGCGTGTTGCTCAGCGTAGCGGCTGACCAGTACAGCGGCAGCTCGATACCGCGCTTGATCTGGTCATCCTTGAAATCGGTGTAGAAGGCATCGAGCGTGGTGGTGAAGGTGCTCGAGGGCTTCCACTGCAGCGTGCCGTTCAGGCCGAAGCGGGTCAGCTGGGTGCTGGTGACATAGGACTTCGAGCCACCGATCACAGCGCCCGCAGTACCCGCGCTCGGGTAACCCCAGGCGTTGAATTCCTGGATCTGGTAGGGCTCGTCGACATAGCTTGCGCCGAGCGCGATACCGATGGTGTCATTGGCGAACTGATCGACATAGAGCGCGTTCACGCGGTAGCCGAAGTCCTTCGAACCGGCGTTCAGCTTGCCAAGATCGGCATAGGAGCCGCGCGCGCCAACAGTCAGAATCTGCTTGCCGGCGTCAAGCGGACGGATCGTGCGCATGTCGACGGTGCCCGACAGGCCCTGGCCGATCAGCGAAGCCATCGGCGTCTTGTAGACGTTGACCTGGCTGACGACTTCCGAGGGATACTGATCATATTCGACGGCGCGGTTGTCACCGGTCGAGGTCTGTTCGCGGCCGTTGAGCAGGGTGGTCGAGAAGTCCGGGGCGAAACCGCGGATCGAGATCGAGTTCGAGCGGCCCGACAGGCGCTGCGAGGTCAGACCCGGCAGACGGGCGATCGATTCCGCGATCGAGGCATCGGGCAGCTTGCCGATGTCTTCGGCCGAGATCGATTCGACGATCAGTTCCGAGGTCTTCTTCTTGTTGACCGCGGTTTCCAGCGAGGCGCGGAAGCCGGTGACGACGATGGCGCCGTCCTCAACGGCTTCGGCTTCGTCAGCAGCAGAATCTTGTGCGAAGGCGGCGCTGGGCATGGCCACAGCGGAAATGGCAAGCGCGATGGCCGAAACCCCAAGGCCACCGACAGAACGGGTGCGAAGTGCCACGATGTACTCTCCCTAAACCGCGCCGGCAGGTCCAGTCCCTCCGGCGCATACCCCATGCGGAATTGGGCCGGGTGTGCGGCTCCTCCTCCCGTGGAAGCCTGCAGATACGGGCCAAGCGGCCTCGGCAGGAAGATGGCATACGTATACGCATATTATGCGGAAGGGCCGGCGTGGCCTTTCTGCCACGCGGTTTTGCCAGTTGGTCGGCCCTATTCAGGCGTCTAGGCAGAGCGCAGAACATTCGGGAGAAGTGTCATCGCTTACCAGAATCGCCGCGTTTACATCGCCAAGCGCCCCTCGGGCATGCCCTCGCTGTCCGATTTCGGCATCGAGGATGAAACAATTGACCAGATCCCGGCCGGACAGGTGCTGGTGAAGGTCGATACGCTGTCGATGGATGCCTGGATCCGCACCACGCTGGACGATGCCGGGATGCA
>JAJTFU010000199.1 GCA_021299075.1 Novosphingobium sp.
CGGGCACGCCGCAGGCCCAGGCCGGGGTCAGCCAGGGCATGCTGATCGCGCGCAATATCGCGATCAAGGGCATCGCCTCGGGCAGCCGGGCCATGCTGAGCGCGGCACTGGAAGTCATCGGCAAGGCCGGGGTCGAACCGGTCGTCGATGCGACTTTCGCCTTTGCCGATGCTCAGGAGGCCTATCGTCACCTTGCCGCCGGCGCGCATCTGGGCAAGATTGCGATCACGATCTGACGAGAGGATTTGCCATGCAGTACCGCCAACTGGGCCAGGGCCTGACCGTTTCCGCCATCGGCCTGGGCTGCATGGGCATGCTCAAGGGCGGCAACTTCAATTATGGCGGCGATGCCGACCTCGATGAGGCGGCGCGCACGATCCACCGGGCGATCGACCTGGGCGTGACCTTTTTCGACACGGCCGAGGTCTATGGCCCGCGCGCCAATGAGGAACTGGTCGGCAAGGCGATCAAGGGCAAGCGCGACGGGCTGGTGATCGCCACCAAGTTTGGCTTCAAGTTCACCGACGAGGGCCAGTTCCTGGGCGTCGATTCGAGCGAGGCGAACATCCGCCGCGCGGTCGAGGGATCGCTCCAGCGGCTGGGGATCGACTGCATCGATCTCTTTTACCAGCACCGCGTCGATCCGCAGGTGCCGATAGAGGACGTGGTCGGCGTGCTGGCGGACCTGCAGGCCCAGGGCAAGATCAAGCACATCGGCCTGTCCGAAGCCGCTGCCAGCACGATCCGCCGTGCCGCCGCCGTCGCGCCGATTGCCGCGCTGCAGAGCGAGTATTCGATCTGGGAGCGCGAGATCGAGGATGAGATTCTGCCGACCTGCCGCGAACTGGGCATCGGTCTGGTGCCCTATTCGCCGCTCGGCCGCGGCTTCCTGACCGGCACGGTAACCCGCGCCGAAGACCTGGCCGAGGGCGACTATCGCCGCCACGATCCGCGCTATCAGCAGGACAATTACGACGCCAACATGCGCATCGTCGGCGTGGTCAAGGCCGTGGCCGAGCGGCGCGGTGCCTCGCCCGCGCAGGTCGCGCTGGCCTGGCTGCTGGCGCAGGGGCCCGACGTGGTGCCGATCCCCGGGGCCAAGCGCCGGGTGACGCTTGAGGATTCGATGGCAGCGGCCGAGCTGGCGCTGACAGCCGATGATGTGGCCGAGATTTCTGCTGTCGCTCCGGTCGGCGGAACTAGCGGGCCACGGTATCGCCCGGCCGGGATGGCGACCGTCCGGCTCTAGAGCCGCACGACAGCCTTGCCCATCGTTTGGCTGGCGAGCAGGGCCTCGACTGCAGCAGGGACGGAGTCCAGGTCTTGCCCCAGCACTTCGACGTGCGGCCGGAGCAGGCCCTCGGCGTAAAGTTCGAACAGCCGCGCCCGCGCCCCTGGCCAATGCGCGGTATGCAGCGCGTTCATGAAGGCGCGGACCGAGGCACCCTTGTAGTAAAGCTTGTGGCCGATGCGCGGGGCAGTGACCGGCGTGGGCTGATCATCGACCATGTCGCTGGCCCAGCCGCTGATGACCAGCCGGCCATGGTTGGCAAGGTTATCGACCATGGCGTCGAAGACCTCGCCGCCGACGGTATCGAGTGCCAGGTCGATCCGGTCGGGATATTCGCTGGCAAGGACCGCGCCGACATCTTCGCTGCGGTAGTCGATCACCCGATCCGCTCCGAGCGCCTTGACGAAGGCCGCCTTGGCCGCCCCGCCGCAGATCGCGATGACATGGCATTGGTGCAGCTTGGCGATCTGGACGGCGAGGTGGCCCAGGCCGCCCGCTGCGGCGCTGATCGCCACGGTTTCGCCGCGCTGCATTTGCCCGGTCAAAGTAAGGGCCAGCCAGGCGGCGACCCCGCTGGAGGCGAGCGCCAGAGCTTCGGCGCTGGCTTCTGGCACCGGCACGAAATCGCTGGCAGGTCCGCAATTGACCTCGCGGTAGCCGCCGCGAAAGCGCGTGGCAGCAACCGCGTCGCCGACCCGCAGGTCGGTTACCCCGGCGCCCACTGCCGCGACCGTGCCCACCGCTTCCACTCCGGTCAGGAACGGCGGCTCGATCCGGATCGTGCCGACGGCATTGCGGGCCAGCTGGGTATCGAAGATCCCGTTCACGCCCGCCCAGGCATTGCGCACCAGCACTTCGCCGGGGCCCGGCTCCGGCAAGGGCAGCTCGACAATCGTGGTGGCTGCGCGGAAGCTCTCCGCAAAGCGGTACTGCTCGATCGCGCGGTAAGTCATCAGTCGCGGTGAAATTCGACCAGCTCGTACCGGTTCATCATGTAGCCGTCGATCGAGGCATAGACGAGGATGCAGTCATCGTCGGCCGTGGCCCAGATGTCATAGGCCGGGTGCTTGGTGCCGCCCATGCCGTGGTCGCTTTCATCGACGAAGCGGAAGTGGCGGCAGGCAATGGTGCCGGCTGCGACGGTCTTTTCCTCGTCGCCAACATATTCGAGCGTGATGTTGACCTCGGCGATCATTGGCGGGGTGGCGCCGCGGTGATCGGGCGAGGGCAGGAAACAGCGCATGTTGCGGCGGTGCGGGCCCTTGCTGATGTCCATCTTGCGGCCAAGGTAGGCGTCAGCGACGACCGGGTGCGTGCCGAAGGCATCGAAGGCACCGACCTTCATCTGCTGCGACAGCCGCCCGATCGAGGGGCCGAAGCTTTCGCAGGTGACCACGCCAGTTTCGGCATCGTGGTGCATCCAGCCCGAACCCATGAACATATCGCCGACAGTCAGGTGCACGTGCAGGTTGTGCGGCACCATGCCGGGGGCGAGGTGATAGGTGATGTCGCGCAGCACGGTGGGATCGGGCTCCTCGATCTCGCACTGGGCGCGCAAGATCGTGCTGCCATCGGTGTGGTGGGTGAAAGTGAACCACTCGCGCCCGCGCTCCTGCCCTTCCATGCCGGGTTTGACGGAGGTGTAGCGGATCTTCCCGGCGACGGTGCGGTGCTTCATCAGATTACTCCGGCTTTGGATAGTTTCTCGATCACCGCGGCCTGGGCGCGCAGGAAATGCTCGCGCTCGGGCACCTGCGGCGCGCCGCTGGCATCGAGCATGGTATTGCCGTCCTGGCCCGCAGCGGCGGCATAGGCGGCGGCGAAGAGGGCGGGGCGCTGGCGGGCGAGGCTGTTGGTCATGGCCGGCACCCGGCGCGTTTCACGCAGGTGAGCGATGTCGATCTCGGCAAAGGCGGTGAAGGTCTCGCCGCTCATCGACTGGGCCAGCACCTTGCCATTGGGGCCGACGACCTGGCTGTTGCCATCGGCACTGGCCAGCGGCAGCGAGCAGTCGGCGATCCCGGCGGTGTTGGCCGAGACGACATAGGCCATGTTCTCCCATGCGCGGGCGCGCTTGGCCACATCCTTGGCCGTACCGAGTGGCGAGCCGATCTCGCTCGACGAATGGACGAAGACCTCGGCCCCCCGGAAGGCGAGGGCGCGGGCGACCTCGGGGTAGAGGATCTCCTCGGAGGCAATCGCGGCGAGCCGCCCGATTTCCGTATCGGCGACCGGGAACACGCCCTCCAGCCCATAGTGATCGAGATAGCGGTCCCAGACGTCATGCGGGCTGGGCGCGAACATCGACAGCAGGCGGCGATAGCGCAGCACGACGGCACCCGACGGGTCGATCACGAAGCTGGTCTGGAAATAGAAGCCGGGGAAGTGCGCGTCGCTTTCATAGGCATTGCCAGCCACGAACAGCCCCAGCCGCTGCGCCATGGCGCCGAGCGCGGCATATGCCGGCCCGTCGGCGGCAAAGGCGGCGCGGTCGGCAAAGTCGGGGATCGAGATCCGGCCCGGGTAGGAGGTAAACAGGTACTCGGGCAGCACCGCCAGTTTGACCGGGCGGCCCTGGAACTGTTCGATGAAGATCTTCGCGCCGCGGATCTGGCCTTCAATCTCGCCGATGTGGCTCAGGATCTGCGCCCGCGCCGCCACCGCATCGGCGCAGCGCTCGACCGACCTGGCCAGCAACTGCATTGCCACGGCGGCATAGGGGGCGGGTGCTGTCACAGGCCAAGGCTCCCCGGGTTCATCAGCCCCTT
>JAJTFU010000200.1 GCA_021299075.1 Novosphingobium sp.
ACAAAGCCAGCACCCCCACCGAAGCCGTCCTGACCCGCCGCTCGATCCGGTCCTTCAGCGACAAGCCTGTTCCCCTGGAAGTGATCAAGCAGGTGATGGACACCGCCCGCTGGACGCCGTCGGGCTGTAATTTCCAGCCGTGGGAAGGGGCGATCCTGACCGGTGAACCGCTGCGCCAGCTGCAGGAAAAGATGCGGAATACCCCCCCGCAGAACCCGCAGGAATATTCCTGGAGCGATCCCGAGGTCCTGCCCGAGTGCAAGGCGCGGCTCGCGCAGGTCGGCGCGGACATGTACGCGGCGATGAGCATTGAGCGGTCGGACAAGGCCGCGCGCGGCGATTTCATGGCGCAGAACCTGGTCTCGTTCGGCGCGCCAGCCGTGCTGATGGTCTACTTCCCGCGCGTCATGGGTCCGCCGCAGTGGTCTGACGTCGGCATGTGGCTCCAGACCATCATGCTGCTGTTCCGCGAGCAGGGTCTGGATACCTGCCCGCAGGAATTCCTCTCGCTCTATGCCAAGCTGATCAAGGAGTTCGTTGGCGTTTCGGATGAGACCCACATCTTCTTCTGCGGCATCGCCATCGGTTACCGCGACGAAACGGATCCTGTGAACGGGTTCGATCGCAAGCGCGAGCCACTGGAAAGCAAGATCCAGTTCCTGGGCTTTGAATAGGACTTGGCGGGCATGAACGTTTCGGAAGCCGTCGCCACCCGCCGCACTGTCCGGGCTTTCCTCGACAAGCCGGTCGATCAGGCGGTGCTGCGCCGGGTGCTGGAGAAGGCCCAGAACGCGCCGTCGGGCGGCAATACCCAGCCGTGGAACGCCACGGTGATCACGGGTGCGCCGTTGGCGAAGCTGCTGGCCGATGTCGCCGCGATCCTGCCCGAAGGGTCGGCGCGTCATAAGCCCGAATACCACATCTACCCGCCCGAACTCGATGGCCCCTATGCCGAGCGCCGCAAGGGCGTGGGCGAGGCGATGTATGCCGCGCTGGAGATCCCGCGCGAGAACAAGATGGGCCGCCTGATGTGGTTCGCGAAGAACTTCCAGGCCTTTGGCGCGCCGGTGCTGATGCTGATCCACACCCCGCGCTATATGGGCCGGCCGCAGTGGTCCGACATCGGTATGTGGCTGCAGACCGTCTGCCTGCTACTGCGCGAGGAGGGGCTCGATTCCTGCCCGCAGGAAGCCTGGGCGATCTACCAGGAACAGATCCGCGCTGTGGTGGACATCCCTGAGGACCACATCTTCTTCTGCGGGATGGGCATTGGCTGGCGCGATCCGGACGCGCCTGTGAACCAGTTCCCCGTGCCACGCGCGCCGCTGGGTGAAGCGATCCGCTGGGAGGGCTTCTGAGCCTCTCCATGCTGCTGTGGGTGCCGGTGACGATTGCCGCGGCATCGGCGCAGGTCTTCCGCAATGGCGCCCAGGCGGGCCTCACCAAGACGATTGGCATGCTGGGGGCGACGCAGGTGCGGTTCGTTTTCGGGCTGCCCTTTGCCCTGCTGTTCCTGGCTGCGGCCTTGTGGCTGACCGGACAGCCGCTACCGGGTCTGACGCGAACAGCACTTGGCTGGGCTGCACTGGGCGCGGTCTGCCAGATCCTCGGCACGGCCTTGATGCTGGTGGTGATGCACCAGCGCGCCTTTGGCGTCGCCTATGCCTATATCAAGACCGAGCCGGTGCTGGTTGCCGTGCTTGGCGTGATCCTGCTGGGCGATCACCTCAGTCCGCTGGCCTGGCTGGCGGTGGGGGTGGTGACGGCGGGCGTGCTGGTCGCCTCGGTCAAGCCGGGCGAATACCGCAATCTCCTGAAAGAGGGCCGGATGATCGCCGCAGGCGTCGGCGCGGGTTGTCTGTTCGGCCTCTCCGCCATTGCCTTTCGCGGCGGGATCGGCGCGCTGGAGGGCGGGGACTTCCTGCTGGTTCACGGCCTTCGCGCTGACCCCGGCGGCCAATGTCCGCACGCTTGGTCTGATCGAAATGCCGCTTGCCGCGCTCTTCGCCGGACGACTGACCGGCAAGGCCACCAGCCGCCACGAATTGGCCGGATTGCTGATCGTGATGATCGGAGTGGGGCTGCTGCTGGCCTCGCTGGCAGCTTGACCGCGCCGCAAGCCTGCGTAAGGCGCGAGGCATGACTTCGACGCCCCTCAAGCTGTTCAACAGCCTGACCCGCCAGCTGGAAGAATTCCAGCCCGTCCACCCGGGCGAGGCGCGCGTCTATTCCTGCGGGCCGACAGTCTACAATTACCCGCATATCGGCAACATGCGCGCCTATGTCTTCGCCGATGTCCTGGGCCGTACGCTCAGCTTCAAGGGCTACAAGCTGACCCACGTGATCAACATCACCGATGTGGGCCACCTGACCGACGATGCCGACGCGGGCGAGGACAAGATGGAGAAGATGGCGGCCGAACGGGCGCAATCCATCTGGGATATCGCCCGGCACTATGCCGAGGCCTATTGGGCCGATGTGAAGGCGCTCAACATCCGCCAGCCCGCCAAGTGGACCATCGCCACCGAATATATCCCGGCGATGATCGATTTCGCCAAGTCGATTGCCGACAAGCACTGCTACGAGCTCGATAGCGGGCTCTATTTCGACGTTTCGACTGTGGCTGATTACGGCCGCCTCGCCCGCGCCGTGACCGAAGAAGGTGAGGGCCGGATCGACGAGGTGGATGGCAAGCGCAATGCGGCTGACTTCGCGATCTGGCGCAAGACCCCGGCGGGCGAGAAGCGCCAGATGGAATGGGATTCGCCTTGGGGCAAAGGCGCCCCCGGCTGGCACCTCGAATGCTCGGTCATGTCCGGCGAGGTGCTGGGCTTTCCCTTCGACATCCATACTGGGGGGATCGACCACCGCGAGATCCACCACCCCAACGAGATCGCCCAGAACCAGGCGTTCTGCTGCACCAATGGCCTGAACGTGCCAGCCAATTCCGGCGCGAACATCTGGATGCACAACAATTTCCTGATCGAACGCTCTGGCAAGATGAGCAAATCGTCGGGCGAGTTCCTGCGGCTGCAATTGCTGATCGACAAGGGCTATCACCCGCTGGCCTACCGGATGATGTGCCTGCAGGCGCATTACCGCAGCGAGCTGGAGTTCTCTTGGGAAGGGCTCCAGGCGGCGTTGGTGCGGCTGAAGCGGTTGGTGATGGCCTATCGCAAATGGGCCGACAATCTGAAGGAAGGGCGCATGACCCCTGGCGACTGCTGGGAGCGCGAGCGCGTGACCAATGCCCTGGTCGCCCGGTTCGATGCGGCGGTTTCGGGTGATCTCAACACCGCGGATGCGCTGACCGTGCTGGAGGAAACCCTCGCGCTCAAAGGCACCGCGCCAGAATGTGTGGCAACGGCCGCGTCACACATGGATCGTGTCATGGGTCTCAATCTCGGGCACCTGCAACGCACCGACCTGCGCCTGCGCCCCAAGGCTGCGACGATCACCGAGGCGGAAATCGAGGCTGTCCTGGCTCAGCGCAAGGAAGCCCGCGCCGCCAAGGACTTTGCCACCTCTGACCGTCTGCGCGACGAACTCGCCGCGCAGGGTGTCGAGGTCATGGACGGCGATGTGCTCGGCTGGGACTGGAAACTTGGTGAGTGAATTCCCGCACTGGCTATACGCTTGCCTTGCCCGTGCGAGTGGCTAGTCTGGTTTCATGCTGCAACTGATCGCCTGGATCGTCCTTGCCCTTGTCCACCTGATGCCGGCCCTGGCGTTCTTCCGGCCGACAACGCTGACAGCGCTTTATGGCATTCGGGCGGAGGATCCGCTGTTCCTGCTGATGCACCACCGCGCGGCGCTGTTCCTGGCGGTCTTCGTCGCCTGCCTGTGGGCGGCCTGGCGGCCCGAGGCGAGGCAGCTGGCGGGGATCGTCACGGCGATCTCGATGCTTGGGTTCCTGCTACTTTACTGGCGCGCCGGATCGCCGACGCCACTGCGTACCATCGCCACGGTTGATCTGATCGGTCTGCCGTTCCTGGCCTTTGCCCTGTGGGGAGCATTCCGCCCGTCATGACCATCGCCGTCCTCTCTGCCATCGCCCGCCCGATCCTTGAACCGCGCTTGCCGGACTGGATCGAGCCGCGCTGGTTCGCCACCACCGAGGAACTGATGGAGATCGCCGACCAGGCTGAAATCGGCTGGTTCGATCTCTACAAGAAAGAAGACATGGCCGAGGCCGCGCGCCGCGCCGTGCGGATGAAGTGGCTCAATTCGATCTACGCGGGGCTCGAGCACATGCCGCTGGCGCTGATGCATGAGCGCGGCGTGGTGGTGACCAACGGCGCCGGGATCAATGCCATCACCATTGCCGAATATGTCGTGATGGGGATGCTGACGATCGCCAAGGGCTATCGCGAGGTGGTCCATGCGCAGGATCGCCACGAATGGCTGATGGATTCCCCGGGCAAGCGCGAGCTTTATGGCAGCAAGGCACTGTTGCTGGGCATGGGCGCCATCGGCTCGCTCATCGCCGAGCGCCTCGCCCCGTTCGGAGTGGAAGTGACCAAGGTTCGCCGCACCCCAGGCCCGGATACGCTGGCGCCCGACCAGTGGCGCGGCAAGCTGGGCGAGTTCGACTGGGTGATCCTGGCCGTGCCCGCGACGCCGGAAACCGACGGCATGATCGGTGCGGTCGAGCTGGCAGCAATGAAAAGCGACGCCGTGCTGCTCAATATCGCTCGCGGTACGGTGGTCGATCAGGATGCGCTGGTCGAAGCGCTCAAGGCCGGCCGCATCCACTCGGCCTTCCTTGATGTCACGACACCCGAACCGCTGCCGGCCGATCATCCGCTGTGGGATCTGCCCAACGCCCATGTCACCATGCACCTGTCGGGCCGGGCGCAAGACAAGATGTTCATCCGCTCGGTCGATCGCTTTCTCGTGAACCTGGAACGCTACCGCAAGGGTGAGCCGCTGGAGCCCACAGTGGACCTGCTGCGCGGTTATTAGCCGTCTTCAAGCAACAACAATTCCAGCTCCACCAGCATGCGCGGCTCGGGCAAAGGTGACTGCTCAACCGAAACCACTGACGCATCGGCGACGAGCTGGCCGGGAATGGCAAATTCGTGATCGGGCAGAGCGGCAATCAGCGCCTCGCCGGCTTCGACCGCTGCCGCGCCTGCCACTGGGTGCTTCGGCCGGGCCGGGTGCGCTGGCGCTGGAGGAGCAGCCGATCGGCGCCTTCCGCTTTTCGGCACGGTGGCTTCGCGAGCAGGGGCTTGATTCGCGGATGCTCTCGGCGATCCGGGTGGAGGGCGATTCGATGGAAGGGACCCTGCGCGATGGCGACGAGATCCTTGTTGATCGCAGCCCGCGTCCGCTGCGTGATGGCATCCATGTCGTCCGCACGGGCGAGGCCCTGCTGGTCAAGCGGGTCGACCTGGGCCGGCCGGGCACGATCACGCTGGTCAGCGACAACCCGGCCTATCGCCCGATCGAACTGCCGCCTGAGGAGGTGCAGGTAATCGGCCGGGTCGTCTGGAAAAGCGGCCGCCTGTGATCGAACGGCTGCGCGCCTGGGCGAAGGCGCTCAAGCGCGACGTCCTGGCCCTGTGGCTGGCGGCCCGCGATCCGCGGGTGCCACTGCTGGCCAAGCTGCTGGCCGGGCTCGTCGCGGCCTATGCTCTGTCACCAGTTGATCTGATCCCCGATTTCTTCCCGGTCCTCGGATATCTCGACGACCTGCTGATCGTGCCGGCGGGAATCTGGCTGGTGGTCCGGCTGGTCCCGGCGGATGTGCTTGATGACCTGCGGAGCAAGGCCGAAGACCAAGCCCGTCCGATATCGCGGTTGGGGCTGGTCCTGGTTCTGGCAATCTGGCTGGCCGTGGTCGCCGCAGTCTGGCGCATTTGGTAGGTCCGCGCGCACTTGCATAACGCCGCG
>JAJTFU010000201.1 GCA_021299075.1 Novosphingobium sp.
GGCCCATTGACAGCACGGCCTGCCTTGTCCAAAGGCGCGCTCTCTCGGCCGGACGGTCCCTTCGGGGGCCAACATCCGGGGCAACCCGGCACCGGCAAATGGTGTGGACAGGTGGCCGAGTGGTTAAAGGCAGCAGACTGTAAATCTGCCCGCGCAAGCGTACGCTAGTTCGAATCTAGCCCTGTCCACCACCATCCCCTAGTGACACCCGATGATCAGGGGATTCGCCGCATGAGCCGTAATCGTGACACCAAGCCCAGCCGCGCCCTGCGGGGCCGCGCCGGACGCATGCAGGGCGGGCGCGGTTCGGGCCGGGCCAGTGCCGGGGCCGTGCGGCTGTGGGGCCGCCATGCGGTAGAAGCCGCGCTCAAGAACCCGGATCGCAACCACCGCAAGCTGTGGGCAACCCGCGAAGGCGTCGCCTCCTTGGATGGCGAGCTGCCGGCTGACTTCAACGTGGAGTATGCGCAGCCGGCCGATCTGGCGCGCCTTGTCGCCCGCGATGCGCCGCACCAGGGGCTGGTGCTGGAATGCGACGGACTGGAAGACGTGTTCCTGGATGAAGTGATGCAGGGCGATCCGGCCCGGCCGCTGGTCGTGCTCGACCAGGTCACCGATCCGCACAATGTCGGCGCGATCATGCGCTCGGCCGCCGCCTTCAACGCCGCCGCGATCGTGACGCAAGACCGGCACTCTCCGCCCGAATCCGGCACCCTCGCCAAGTCTGCCTCAGGCGCGCTGGAAGTCGTGCCGTGGGTGCGGGTGGTCAACCTGGCCCGCGCGCTCGAGGAAATGGCCGAAGCGGGCTATTGGCGGATCGGCCTGGACGGCGAAGGCATGCGCCACAATATCATGCAGCACTGCGATGCGATCGCCCGCCTGCCAATGTCGGGCGCGGTCGAAAGTCTCAATGTTTCCAATGCCGCAGCTATCGCGCTATATGCGATGACCGTTCGCCCGCAGGAATAGCCATCATGACCTCAGCCGCCCGCCGCCTCGCCGCTTCGTTCATCGCTGCGGCGACGCTGCTGCTGAGCGGTTGCTTCGTTTCGCCCGGCAGCTTTACCTCCGCGATCGACCTGCGCAAGGATGGCCGCTTCAACTATTCCTACAACGGCGAGATCTACCTCCTGGGGCTGAGCAAGCTGGCCGAACTGGGCAGCAAGGCCAAGGAAGCCGAGCCCTTCAAGGCAGTCACCTGCTACACCGACGATGAAGAGATGAAGGAACGCGAGTGCACGAAGGACGAACTCGCCAAGCAGAAGGCCGACTGGGAGGAAGACCGCAAGGCTGATGAGGCCCGAAAGAAGCGCGATTCAGACATGATGAAAGTGATGCTGGGCGGAATCGACCCCTCCAGCCCCCAGGCAGCCGAGGAACTGGCGCAGCGCTTGCGCCGCCAGGCCGGCTGGAAATCGGTGGTCTACAAGGGAGATGGGCTGTTCGTGGTCGATTTCGCGATCAGCGGCCATCTCGATTACGATTTCCAGTTCCCAACCATGGAACGCTTCCCCATGGCCAACGCCTTTGTCGTGCTCAACAAGCGCGCCGATGGCGCGGTGCGGATGGATGCCCCGGCCTTTGGCCAACCTGCCCAGGGCAACCCGATGGCCAGTATGGGCCAGCTTGCGGCAATGGGCGCAGCACTCGGTTCGGACAAGGATGGTAAGGACGACGGCCTGAAGCTGCCCGAACTGAATGGCACGCTGGTGCTGACGACTGACGGCACAATCCTGGCCAACAACACCGACGAAGGCCCCGTCGCGGGTACCACGGGTCAGCGGCTGGAATGGAAAATCACCCCGCGCACCACCACCGCGCCAACCGCATTGGTGCGGCTGGGGGGCTGAGCGCTATTCGACAGCGATGGTAGTCGTCATAGTCACCTTGCGGGTGACCGGCTTCTTGTCGGCATCAAGGTAGGGCTTCATTTTCTTCGTATTGCCGCAAAAACCCGCCAAGCGATTCATGGACGTGGCGGCAGCCCCTTCCAGCACCACCTTGCAATCCGTGACGTCACCATTGGCCTGGACGGTATAGGTTGTAACGGCCTGGCCCGGTTCAGGCGGCGTGATCGCGGGCAAAACCCAGCGGACACGGTTGGCGTAGGTGCCCTCGATTGGATTATCCTTGCTGTCCGTAGCAGGGGTGAACCGCGCCCGCTGGGTCACCAGCCGGCAGGTCGTTTCATCGAGCCGCGGGGAGCCGCTTGAGGCGCTGATCCGGCAGTCCTTGACGCGGCCCTGGGTATCAACAGTAACGGTAAAGCCGGTAGTCCCCTGTTCGTTGGCCCGCAGCGAATCGGCGGGATAGTCAGCGGTCATGACCCACGATCCGGGATAGCTCATCGGTTTCGGCGCACGCGGATTGAAGGCACCTTCGCCAATTTGGATTGGCAAGGCCGGCGGCGGCGGGGGTACCAGCGTGGGTGGAGTGACGACAGACTCCGCGGAAGCGGCCTGGGCGAGCAAGAGAATAGCGAGCATAGTCATACGTTTGAGATATCAGGCTGCTCCGCCAAAACAAGCGAAACCGCGACCACCTTGCCCGCGTAGCTATCGCACCATAAGGGTCCGCCATGGCCCATCCCATTTCGCCCCTCGCCCGCCCCTTCCCCGCGATCCCGCCGATTGCCGGCGTCACCCCGCGCGTCGCGCGATTGGGGCCGCTGCGATCTGACCTTTGTCGAACTGGCCGAAGGTACGGCGGTGGCCGGGGTCTTCACGCGCAATGTCTGCTGTTCGTCCGAGGTCGAGCTGGGGCGGCAGAACGTGGCCCAGGGCCGCGCGCGGGCGCTGGTGGTCAATGCCGGCAATTCGAACGCCTTTACCGGCTATCGCGGGCGCGAGGCGGTCGAGGCAATCATGGTCCAGGTCAGCGCGCATCTGGGATGTCCGCAGGAACAGGTTTTCGTCTCCTCCACCGGGGTGATCGGCGTGCCGCTGCCCAAAGACAAGGCCAAGGCCGGGATCGAGGCGGCGTTGCTGGCCGAGCCGTGCGACTGGCAAGCCGCCACCGAGACGATCGGCACCACCGATACCTTCGCCAAGGGCGCGATGGCCAAGGCCGTGGTCGATGGCCGGACGGTTACGCTCGGTGCGATCATCAAGGGCAGCGGCATGATCGCGCCCGATATGGCGACCATGCTGGGCTATATCTTCACCGACGCGGCGGCCGAGCCAGGCTTCCTACAAGCCCTGCTCTCCGCCGCCAACCAGCGGACCTTCTCATGCATCACGGTCGATAGCGACACCTCGACCAGCGATACGGTGCTGGCCTTTGCCACCGGCGCGGCCGGCAATGCTCCGCTGACTTCGTTCGACAGTGCTGGCGCCGATGCCTTTGCCGCCGCGCTGGAAGATGTTTGCCGGCAGATGGCGCACCTGGTCGTCCGCGACGGCGAAGGCGCGCAGAAGTTCATCGCCGTCACCGTCAGCGGCGCAGTCAGCGACGAGAGCGCCCGCAAGGTTGGCCTCGCCATTGCCAACTCGCCGCTGGTCAAGACCGCCATCGCCGGCGAGGACGCCAATTGGGGCCGAGTGGTGATGGCCGTGGGCAAGGCCGGCGAACCCGCCGACCGTGACCGCCTGTCGATCGGCTTCGGCGGCACCTGGGCCGCGCGCGAGGGCCAGCCGCTGGCCGATTACGATGAGGCGCCCGTGGCCGCGCACCTCAAGGGCCAGGACATTTCGATCGAGGTCGATCTGGGCCTGGGCGAGGGCCGCGCCACGGTCTGGACCTGCGATCTGACCCACGGTTACATCTCGATCAATGCGGACTACCGCTCGTGAGCGCCGCGCTCGATGCGGCGGTGCTCGCGGTTATCAAGGACGCATCCGCGCGTGCCGTGATGCCGCGCTACCAGCAGCTTGAAGCCCACGAAGTGATCGACAAGTCGGTCGGCGAACTGGTCACCGTGGCGGATCGCGAGGCCGAAGTGATCCTGGCCGAGGGCCTGGCCAAGGTCCTGCCCGAAGCTACCATCGTCGGTGAGGAAGCCTGCGAAGCCAATCCCGCCCTGATGGACCGCCTGGGCGATGCGCTGTGCTGGATCATCGATCCGATCGACGGCACCAACAACTTCGCCAGCGGCAAGCCGCCCTTCGGGATCATGGTCGCCCTGGCCGAAGCGGGCGAGACGATTGGCGGCTGGATCTACGATCCGCTGCGCGGCCGCTTCTGCACCGCCCAGAAGGGCCAGGGCGCCTGGATCGACGGTGAGCGGATCAATGCTCGCTCCAGCGGCCAGACCCCGCCGATTGCAGCCATTTCACTGGTCTTTGCCGATCCGGCCCGGCGTGAAGTGCTGAAGACCCATATCGCCCCGCACTACACGCTGGTCGACATCCCGCGCTGCGCAGCCGAGCAGTATCCGCGCATCGTGCTGGGCGAGAATGACATCACGATCTTCGAGCGAACCCTGGCCTGGGATCACGCCGCGGGCGTACTGCTGCTCAACGAAGCAGGCGGCAAGGTCGCCCGGCCGGACGGAAAGCCCTACCGGGTGGACGAACATCTGCGCCCCAGCCTGATCGGCGCCGCCAGCCCGGCCCTGTGGGACGAGCTGGCAGAGCGGATGGCTGCGCTTTAGAGAACGCTTTCCAGCCAGCCCTTGAGCTGGCTCTTCGGTGCGGCACCCAGCTTCTGGGCGACCGGCTTGCCATCCTTGAACAGCACCATCAGCGGGATCGACTGAACGCCAAACTGGGCGGCAGTGTCGGTGTTCTCCATGATGTCGACCTTGGCGATGGTCACCTGGTCAGCCAGTTCCTCGCTGATTTCCTCCAACGCCGGGGCGATCATCTTGCAGGGGCCGCACCAGTCGGCCCAGAAATCGACCAGCACGGGCTTGTCGGAACCCAGTACATCGGTGGCGAAGCTGGCATCGGTAACGGCTTTGGTGGCCATGGGGGAATCTCCTGAAGGGTTGTTCGTCAATCTAGGAAGCCGCGCGCGCTTCGGCAATCGCTGTGGTTCAAAAGCTTTCCTGCGCGGCCAGCAATGCCTGCTTGTGAACATTGAGCAGTTCGTCCGGCAGGGCAATCAGACGCGGCACCTGGGTGTAAAGCAGCGCCGCCTCGATCCTGCGGCCCGGATAGGCCGCCTCAAGTGCAGCAGCATAGGCTGCCATCTGACGCAGGATCGAGGCCGGCACGGCATCAAGGCTTTCCGGCGGACGCCGCGCAGTCTTGAAATCGATCAGACGGATCCGGTCGGGCAGGATCGTCATCCGGTCGATCGTGCCGACTACCACCTGCCCGCCTACCGTAGCGGCGATCGGCACTTCGGCCAGTGCTCCCGGTGCAAACAGGTCAGCCCAGGCCGGTTCGGCCAGCACGGCCAGCGCGGAACGGATCATGTCGGCCCGTTCCGGCGCCGTGAAATCGCCGCCATTGTTCGCCAGCCAGGCCTCGGCCGCAGCCTTGCGCTCTGACACCGGCAGTTCGGGCAGCCGTTCGAGCAGCTTGTGTAGCAGGACACCACTCGCGGCGGCCTGCCCGGCCCCGGGCGGGAATGGCGGATCGGTCGCCAGGTCTTTGCCCAGCGACGAAGGCGCGAGCGGACGCGGTGGGCGCGGTTCCGCAGCGACCGGGCGCTCCAGCCAGGCCGGCAGCAGCGGCAGCTCGCCGCCCTCGCCCGGCTTGGGCGGGGCCGGCACCTGCGGAGCTGCGCCAAAGGTCACCGTTGCGCCCCAGCGCGGGTCCTCAATCCAGTCGGCCTCGTCAAACAGCCCAGCGAGGCGCGCGTACCAGCTGTCGGCATGCGGCGCCTTCTCCCGCGCGGTCAGCGCGCCACCGATGAACAGCGCCTCCTCGGCCCGGGTCATGGCGACATAGAGCAGCCGCCAATGCTCTTCCATTTCGGCCTTGGCATTGGCCGCGATAACGTCGGCAATCCGGCCAAGTTGCTGACTTTGCGGCAGGCCGGGGAGCGGGATCACCTTGCCGCTGAGCGGATCTTCCAGCTCGACCGGGCTGCCCCGGCTGCGCGCCGGGGTGTCAGCCGCGTCGGCCAGGATCACGATCGGCGCCTGCAAGCCCTTCGAGCCGTGGACCGTCATCACCCGCACTTCGTCGCGGCTCTTGCCGGCCTCGCGCTTCAGCTCGCTGGTGCCGGCATCGAACCAGCGGATGAAGCCGGTCAGGCTCGGCACCTCGTTCGCGGCATAGGCCCCGGCGGCGTTGAGCAATTCGTCGATCGGATCGTTCGCCTCGGTCCCCAGCCGCGCGACCAGCCGCTTGCGACCTTGCCATGGCCCGGTCAGGATCCAGTGGAGCAGGGCCCGCGGCGGCTCGTAATCTGCGATCCGCAGCAGTTCACCCAACTGGTGCCAGGTGCGGTCCACTTCGGGCACGCCGCGAGAATTGCGCAAGTGCTCGTACAGCCCGATCTTGTCCTTGCGCCAGCCCCAGCGCAGCAGATCGTCCTGGCTCCAGCCGATCAGGGGTGAGACCAGCAGGCAGGCCAGGTTGAGCTCGTCATGCGGCTGGACCGCAAAGCGCACCGCCGCCATCAGATCGCGCACCGCCAGCGGGGTCGCCAGCCGCAGCCGGTCCACCCCGGCCACCGGCACGCCTGCGCGATAGCCAGCCCTCGGCCCCTTCGTCGGCGGGCTCCCCTTCATCACCGTTGGCACTTTCGCCGCCAAGCACGCGCCATAGCGTGACTTGCCCTGGCCGCTCCTGCCCGACATGCGGTTCGGGCGGCGAGGTAAGCCCCAACCCCTCATGGCCGACTTCGCCAATGGCCTTGTCGACGAACTCCAGGATCGCGCGGGCCGTGCGGAAGCTCTGGCCAAGGTCCAGATCGCGCAAGGTCCGCCCTGCCCCGCCGCCGCGCTGCTCGGCGAGGTTGGCGGCGGCATCGCGCATCATGTCGTCGACCCGCGCCTTGGCCTTGGCGAAGTTTTCCGGGCTGGTGCCCTGGAAGCGGAAGATCGCCTGCTTGTAATCGCCGACCACGAACAGGGTGCGCAGCTTGTCGTCCCGCGCGCCCTTGCCGGCAAAGAATTCATCGGTGAGCGCGCCGATGATCTGCCACTGCGCCGCATTGGTGTCCTGCGCCTCGTCGACCAGGATGTGATCGAACTGCCGGTCGAGCTTGTAGCGGATCCATTCGGACAGCTCGCTGCGGGTCAGCAGGGCCGCAGCTTGGCGGATCTGGTCGTCGAAATCGATGAACCCGGCGCGCGCCTTGGCCTCATCCCAGGCAATCGCGAACTTGCGGCCC
>JAJTFU010000017.1 GCA_021299075.1 Novosphingobium sp.
CTGGTGATCCCGCCGAAGATGAAGAACAGCCCCATCACGAACAGCTGCAGCTGCGGTGCATCAATATAGTCACCCTGCGCCGGTGCGCCGCCTTCGGTTGTGATTGCCACCCCAGTTATCCTCTCACGTTATGGTCCGGCGCTGGGCCGTAAGTTCAGAATGAGCAGTCTGCTCCGGCCGGCATGGCCTGGCGCGACACCGCCGCGATCTGCAGTTTCAGCGGGCCGCTGGAGGTAATCGCCAGCGACTGGCCCAGCCCGGGGGCACAGGCATCGGTGATGATCATTTCACGCCAGCCCTTGCCGGCGCTCAGCGCCAGCTGCCGGGTGATATCGAGCGTGGTCTTGCCCAGGGTCAGCTTGACCGGCGCCCCCGGCTGATCCGGCAGGAAGTAGCTGATCCGGAACGCGCCCGAACCGGCCTGCCGCTGCGCAAAGGACAGCGTCGCGCCAGCGGCAAAAGTGATTTCGCGGGCATCTTCCTGCCGCTTGCGGTCAATCCCGCGCGCGGCAATCCCGCCGGCCTGGCCGCGCAGGTTCGGCAGCGGGGCACCATCGCCGGTGATCACCGTGCCCGGGGCCAGCTTGCCGTCCACGAACCAGTCAGCCGCAGGGCCAGCATTGAGGTAAGCACAGGTCTCATCGAGCTTGCCGATGCTGCTGCGCTCACCCAGGCTTAGCCCGTAACCGAGGTTGAATAGCGCGCCTTCCGGTCCGTTGACCGGCTTGCCATCGCATTGGGCCGGCCAGCTGAACGACAGCCGACCGGTTGCCGGACGCTTGCCGAACAGAACGTCGGCCACCCCTGCCCCTTCGCTGCCCGGCAGCCAGGTGGCGACAAAGGCATCGGCAGCGTTGATCTCGCGGTTCATCCACAGCGGCCGGCCCGAAAGGAACACGGCCACGGTGCGCACGCCCGCCGCCTTGAACTTGCGCAGCAGGTTCAGGCCTTCCTCGTCGGTGAAGACGGCGTTCTTCCGGTCACCTTCAAACTCGGCGTAGGGTTCCTCGCCGAACACCACCACGGCGACATCGGGCTTGGCGGCGAAGCTGCCGTCAACCGACAGCGTGGCCGATCCGCCCGCCGCCTCGGCCGCTTGCTTGAGGCCGGCCCAGATCGAGGTGGCACCGGGGAAATACTTCTCGTTGGTCAGCTCCAACCCGCCCTGCCAGGTCAGGGTCCAACCGCCCGACGCCTGGGCGACGCTGTCCGCCCCGCGACCGGCAACCAGGATCTTGGCGCCAGCTGCCAGCGGCAGCATGCCATCGTTCTTGAGCAGAACCTGCGACTTGGCGACCGCTTCGCGCGCAACAGCGCGGTGCTGCGGCGACCCAAGCAGCGCAAAGTTTCCGCCATTGGGCCGCAGCGACGGCTTGACCGCATCGGCATCAAGCAGGCCCAGCCGCAGCTTCATCCGCAGCACGCGGGCCACAGCCTCATCCACCCGCGCCATGGGGATCGTACCGTTCTGCACATCGCGCATCAGGTTGGCATGCAGCGCGCGCCAATCGTCCGGCACCATGTACATATCGAGCCCGGCGAGCAGCGACTGCGCGCAATCGTCCACCTTGCATCCGGCGATCTGGCCATGGGCGTTCCAGTCCCCCACGACCATGCCCTTGAAGCCGAATTCGTCGCGCAGCACGCCGGTCAGCAGGTCACGGTTGCCGTGCATCTTCACCCCGTTGACCGAGTTGAAGCTGGCCATGATGCTTTCCACGCCCGCGGCAATCGCGGCGGGATAGGGCTTGGCATGGATCGCCTTTAGTTCGGCGATATCGCCGCTGACATCGCCCTGGTCGACCCCCTGGGCCGTGCCGCCATCGGCGAAGAAGTGCTTGGCCGTGGCGATGACCCGGTCAGCGCTGAGGTGTTCCGGGGTGCCGACCTTGCCTTGCAGCCCTTCGATGAGCGCCGCGCCCAGCGGGGCGACGATATCCGGGTCCTGCGAATAGCTTTCATAGGAACGGCCCCAGCGGCGATCGCGGGCCACGGCGATAGTTGGCGAAAAGTCCCACTCGATCCCGGTGGCGCGCATTTCCAGCGCGGTCGCCGCGCCGATCCGGCGGACCAGGTCGGCATCGCGGGTGGCCCCCAGGCCGACATTGTGCGGGAAGATCGTCGCGCCGATGACATTGGTGTGGCCGTGAACCGCGTCGGTCCCCCAGATCGCCGGGATCGCCGGCTCGCCATTCGGCAGCGGCTTGGTCGAGGCATCCCACATCTCGTCCGCCAGCTTGAGCCACTGCGCAGCCGGCGCAAACTCGTCGCCATAGGGGCCGCCGTTACCACCGTTGAGGTAGCTGCCGAAGCGGTACCGCTCCATGTCGGCGGCAGTGAACGAATTGATCTGCGGCTGGATCAGCTGCGCAACCTTGCGCTCCAGGCTCATCCGCGCGAGCAGGTCGGCAATCCGTGCGTCCTCGCTCTGCGGCGCCAGCTGCGACACCGCGACCGGCGCGCTGGAAACAACCGGTCCCTGCGCACAACCAGCGACCAACATGACGCTTGCGACCGTCAGCATCCCAATGCGCATCAAACTCTCTCACCCCGGTATTCTTGTGAACGTTCTCATTCGCATGAGCCGCGGGGGAAAGTCAAGCAGCAGGCTTAGTTGGTCGGTGTCATGTTTCGCAGAAGTAGTCCGGACAATGCCGCCAGCCCGGCCAGCAGCGCGAAGAGCGCGGGATAACCCGCCACCGGGACGATCGCCATGGTCAGCCAGGGCATAACCAGCGAGGGCACCGTATTGGCAAGATTGAACAATCCGAGATCCCGCCCGCGCCGGTCCGGCCGCGGCAGGATCCGCAGCGTCTGGGCCGAATGGAGCGCCAGGAACACCGCGCTCGACACCCCGAACAGGCCATAGGACAGCATCGCCCCGGGCACGTCCGGTGCCAGGGCCATGCCGATCAGCCCCAGCGCCGAGATCAGCGCGCAGGCCTGGAGCGGCATGATCGGCCGGTCCGTCTGGTCCGACCAGCGGCCGACCAGCAATGCCAGGGGCGCAGAGACCAGCAGGATGAGACTGAACAGCCGCGCGGTCTCGTTGTCGCTGACGGTCGGATCAAGGCTCAGCAGCCAGAAGAACAGATAGGCAAATAGCGTCGCCTCGGCCACCTGGACGGCCAGTCGGGCAAGCCACATCCGCAGCGCCAGGCCCTGCTTGCGGCGCGGTTCGGTCTGGGCCGGGATCTGCGCCGGCATGGATCCTGGCGCTCCGTGCAGCAGCACCGGCACGACACACAGGGCAATCAGCGCCGCCACCAGGGCCAGCCGCACCGGTCCATCGGCCAGGCCGGGGATCGTCACCAGCGCCCCGGACAGCGCACCCAGCCCCGGCGCAAAGGCCATCAGCCCGCCCAGCAAGCCCTTGTGGTCGTCGGGCACAACGTCCCCGGCCCAGGCCGCCAGCGGCCCCAGCATCATGTTGAGGCCAAGCTGCCAGACCACGATTCCCGCGACCAATTGCGGCAGGCTAGTCAGCTGGCCGATCACCAGCAACATGGCGCTGGACAGCACCAGTCCGGCGGCAATCCAGCCGCGCCGGTTGCGGGTGATATCACTCAGGTAGCCGAACAGGATCCCGCCCAGGCTGGCCGCGATTGCGCCGACCAGGGCGATATAGGCCAGCCAGTCCACCCCCGCTTCCTTGCCCGCCAGACCCGCAACCTGCACCGGCAGCAGGATCGAGAGCAGCGGGACATAGCCGATCGTCCCGCCGGCCCAGGCCAGCGCATTGAGCAGGATGAACCGGTCAAGCGGCGTGCGCGGATCAGGCACCCGGCGCGTCTGCCAGCGGCGCGACCGATTCCCGCACGAAGATGCTGGCCTGCACCACGGTCAGCTCCTTGGGCGCGGCATCGCCTTTTTGCGCGGCGATCAGCAGCTCGACCGCCTTGGAAGTCGTCGCCGCGATCGGCTGGTCAACTGCGGTCAGCGGCGGCTGGGTGAAGTGGACCAGCGGGGTATTGTCAAAGCTGATCAGCGAGAGGTCCTGCGGCACGCTAAGCCCCATCAGCCGCGCAACCTCCAGCGTGGCGAGCGCCATCTGGTCATTGCTGGCGATGATCGCCGTCGGCCGCTCTGGCCCCGACAGCAGCTTGCCCGCCGCTTCGACACCAGAGGCATAACTGAAATCACCTTCGGCCAGCAGGCCGTCGCAGGGCAGGCCCGCTTCCTGCATCGCCCGGCGCCAGCCATCGACGCGCCAGCCGCTCAGCGCATATTCGCTTGAACCGGAGATGAACCCGATCTTCCGGTGCCCGCGCTCCAGCAGGTACCGGGTTGCCTGATGGGCCGATCCTTCATCGTCCATCGATACCGGGATGCCCGCCCCGTTCCGGATCGAGCCGATCCGCACGAACGGGATCTTCTGTTCGGCCAGGAAATTGACGATCTGCGGGCTGTCGGAGTGCGGCGGGGTCAGGATGATCCCATCGGGCTGGAGCGCGGCAATCGCGCCCAGCAGTTCGCGCTCGACATGGTCGGAATGGGTATCGACCAGCTCGAAGATCATCCGATAGCCGTGCTCGGCGCACTTCAGCATGCCGCCCAGCAGCATCTGGTCAACCCAGTCGGTCCCCTGTCGGGCGCGCCAGTCCTCGATCGTCCGGTCGCGGTCGTTGATTGCCAGGATCAGGTAAGAGCGCGATCCGCTCATCCGCTGGGCCGCGATCGAGGGGACATAGCCCAGCTTGTCGATCGAAGCCTGGACCCGCTCCTTCATTTCCGGGCGGACGTTCGGCTCGTTGTTGATGACACGGCTGACCGTCTGCAACGAGACGCCGGCATCGGCGGCCACGTGCTTGATCGTTACAGCCTGACGGCGTCTCGCCATCGCTTACTTGCCCCCTTGCTCCGGACCGGTCCCGGCGGAGATCCCCTTTGCATCAGGTGCTTGCCAGACGCGAACCCAATCGATCTCCATCCGCTTCGGATAGCCGTCAAGTTGCACCCCGCCAAGCCCGCGTGTTTCGGCCAGCTTGCCACCGATCGCCAGGTTGAGGATCAGGTGGAACGACTGGTCAAACGGCGCGCCGCGCGCTTTGGAGCCGGTGGTCGACCATTCGTCGGCCGTGCGCACCGCATAGGTCTTGCCGTCAACCTGCCAGGTGATCCGTTCCGGGCCCCATTCGATGGCATAGGTGTGGAAGCCGCCATCCAGCACTGCGGGGAAGCGCACTTCCTCACCCTTGTGCTTGTTGTTCGGCCACTTGCCGCCGAAGTGCAGCGTGCCCAGGATCGTGTTCTCGCGTCCGCCAGGGCACTTGGCGCAGGGCACGCCCAGGTTCACCGCCTCCAGAATGTCGATCTCGCCCGATGCCGCCCAGGTTCCATAGCGGTCCTTTTCGGGCAGCATCCAGATCGCCGGCCAGGTACCCTGACCCTGCGGTAACTTCGCCCGGATCTCGAACTTGCCATAACGCCAAGCTGCCTTGCCCTTGGTGGATAGGCGAGCCGAAGTATACGGCTTTGTTACCAAAGCGTTTGGCCACTGCACCGATCCCCGCATGTGCATAGGCCAAGCGGCCCCGGTTGCCTGTTCGCGCCGGGCGCTAATAACAAGTGCACCGTTTTCAATCGTGGCATTACGATTGCCGTCGCGATAGCACTGTTGCTCATCATTGCCGCCGCCCCAGCAATCAACATCGAAGCCCCACTTCTTCTTGTCGATCTTGGACCCGTCGAACTCGTCTGACCAGACCATCGTCCAGCCATCCTCCGAAGACTGCTGGGCCGGCGATGCGGCAACCGCTAAGGAACCCACCAGAACAGTACCAATAGTCGAAAACTTCTGAATAGTCATGATATCTTCCCAATCGGACAACAAAAAATGGGCCTCTGCAATTGCAGAGGCCCATTCCTGCCCCCAATCCTCCCAGATCAGAAGTCGAAGCGCGCGAGGAACGTGAATCGCCGGTCGTTGCGGAATGCCGAGCGAGTGATCCGTGTGCCAGAGAAGTCTACCACCTGCGATGTGCGGGTTACCGAATCGAGCAGGTTCACTCCCTGGATACCGAGCTTGAGCTGCTTGTTGACGGTCACGAAGATAGAGGCATCGAGCTGACCACCGCTTTCCTGCCAAATCGGCGAGAACGGGAAGATGTCATCACGCGGAGTGATCAGAAAGTCCGACCGCCAATTATAAGCGGCACGCATCGATAGCGGCCCCTTTTCATAGAAAATCACCGCGTTGAGCGTATGCTTTGAAATCCCGGCGAGTGGCTGCTGTGAGGCAAACAAGCTCCGGTTGTTCGCGAGGTCGGGATTCGTGAACTGACCACCATCAACATACGTATAGGTCAACTGTGAGCCAAAGCCACTTAGCAAGCCAGGCAACATATCATAGGTTTGCTGGTAGCTCAGCTCAAAGCCCTTGAGCGTACCACCAAGTTCGTTACTCGGCCCGTTGACCTCGACATTGAGTGTAGTTCCACCCCCACTCGTATAATCGACTAGGTTTTGGCCGCCACTAACAATTCCGCTAATTTCTTTGAGGAATAACGAAGCCGTAAGCGACCCGATATCATCGAAGTACCATTCAGCCGAGAGGTCATAATTCCACGAGGTCACAGGACGCACATTACGGTTGCCTGTAAACAATTGGAACAATGGCCCTGTTGCCAAGGTGCCTTCCGAGCGCAGGTCATTGGTATTATCACCAATCTGCCCCCCCGCCCGGAACAGCTGCAGTTCCGGACGTGCAATATTCTTCGAAACCGCGCCGCGGATGAGCAAGCCACCGCCAAGGTCGAACCGAACGTTGAAACTCGGAAGCCAATGATCGAAAATGATGTCACGATCATCGACCAGAATCTCACCAGTGTGCGCCGCAGCGAACTCTGCAAGGCGAGTCGCCGAGAGTGAACAGTAGCCAGGTAATGGTTGCGTCGGCGGCGCGAGCAGACAGGCCTGCTGGATCTCTGCCACCTGTACCCGGCCGTCACCGTTCGCACCTGGGGAATTGTCAAAGAAGAAGGGATTAGGGAAGGCCAGCAGTCCGGCGGTCTTCACTTTGGTACTGACATAGCGCAGGCCGAAATTGCCTTTCACGTTGGCTCCGCCATCGAACTGCTTGCCGAAATCGATCCGCGCATAGGCTGCCTTGGTTACCTCACCCACGGCGGATATTTCAGATGGACAGAAAGGATCGCACTGTACCGGTGTCGACTGACCAAGCACGCTGGCCGTTCGGTTGTTCACCCCGAAGAACGGATTAGGCGTCTGCGAGAAGGTATTGATCTTCTGCGCCTGGCTCAGCGTGGTGCCCGCAAGATACTCGCCAATGAAGTCGTCGCCGCCATAAAACCAAGCGGCGCCATTAGCGATCGGGATTGGCGCGCTGCCACGCTGAAAACCTGAGGCGAAAGGATTGCGAACCTGTGAGAACCCCGGGAACTCGTCGGTGAACGCGCCACCGCCAGTGGCGAATTCCTGGCCCGGCAAACCAGTATAGAGACGGCCCGGGGTAAATCCAGCCCATGATGGGGTGAACGGGCCCGAACCCTGAAAACAGCCCGGCCCGCCGCCCCAAGGTGCACAACCTGCGCGTCCTGCCCACGGCGCCGATAGGTTACCCCAAGTGCTAAACGCAGTGTCACGGGTTGTTCGATCGCGATCTGACCAGCGGGCGCCAAAACGAGCCGCCTTGAAGAAGCCATCATCACTAAGGTCGTATTCGGCATCGAACCGTAAGCTATCAAGCTCACCATCGTTACGCTCGACACTGTCCAGCAGGAACCAATAGTAGGTATAGAACCCGCTCGAAAAATAGTTTGCCGGCGCTCCAGCAGGAGCGAGGAACTGCACCTGCGGAGTATTTCCACGAAGGTCGAGATCGATATCGGCCCAAGTGTTCATAACACCGATGATCGAATCGCGACGCAAGTTCGAACTGATGTGCTGGCCTTCGAAGTTGAAGCGCAACCGATCAGTCGCCTCGAAATCGATATCAATCGAGTAGTCCTCGGTGTCGGCCTTAGCACGCCGCTGAAAACGCAACGACTCCATTGGAATTCCACCAAACGGGCTAGCATACCCGCCTGCATTGCTCTGGGTAAGGCGACCAGCTGTAAAGACCCCGTTGCCATCGAACTGCCAAGTGCTGCCAGGCGCCTGGACCGGGAACAGGTTGTCATCATTGACCAGGGCCAGGATCGCAAATTCGTCCGTGAAGAACTCGGTCTCCGAACGGAGATATTCGGCGGTGAGTAACAGGCGGCGGTCATTACTTTCGAACTGAAACACTCCTGAGTAAGCGCGGCGGTCGCGCTCGAGGTCGGTAGTACGAACACCCGCACCCTTCGGCACGATCACCGTATTGGGCGGCGGGAAGTTCGCCGACGTGAAGTTCTGGGTCGATCCAAACCCGCCTGAGCCAACGGGAACGACGCGGAAGCAGCCACCAGTAAGTGAGCGGTCTCGAAAGCACGGATCGGTGACCTGCGAAGCATCGGTACGGCTCACCAGCTCAGACTGAGCATAGCCCGCCTGAAAACCGAAGGTGCCGATCCCAGTTTCGAAGGTAGCTGAGCCAAGCAACGAAAAACCAGGGGACCAATCTTTGGCAAGGTCGCCTACATTGCCCTCAAGCGTGCCCGAGAGATGCAAACCTCGATTATCGAGAGGCTTGCGAGTGACTAGATTGACCGTCCCGGCGATGCCGCCATCTACCATGTCGGCGGTCACATTTTTGAACACTTCGACCCGAGCGAGCTGCTCTGGCGAAACGTCGTTGAAGCTCAGTTCGCGGCCACCCGTAGCAGAGAAAATGTCACGACCGTTGAGCTCGGAACGAACAAAAGGAAGGCCGCGTATGATCACTCCGGTCCCCTCGACCGAGAAGCGGTCGGGGTCCGAACTCTTCTCGAACCGACCAATGTTTACGCCGGGCACGCGCTGCAACGATTCAGCAACTGAGCGATCAGGAAGCGCACCAATATCTTCAGCAGTGATCGCGTCGACGAATGTGTCAGACTTGCGCTTCACATCCTGCGCACTTTTCAGCGATGCGCGGTAGCCAGTGACGATGATTTCCTCGCCGTCGACTGCATCTTCGGACTTTTGATCGTCGGCTTCCGCGCCCTTCATCTCCTGCGCAAGTGCTGGCGTGGCGGTCATCGCCGCAAGGACAATGCTGGACGCGGTGCCAAGTGCCAGGAACTGGCGCGAACGGATCGAATCAAACTTTTGATTGCGTGACAAGCTAGCCTCCCCTTCGACGGGCGCTTTGCTCCCACACGGAAGCCGCCCCTACTATTGCCCTGACCGATAACCTCTGTTGTGAGCGTTCACAAGAGGGAAAATGAACGTTCACATTTTGCACTTCCGATACGCGTGAAACCATGGCAATTGTGCCACAGTGTCCCCGCCAGACGGGACTTAAACTCAGGGAAGCGCCATGAAACACGGCACACCGATCGATCGAATCGTCATTGTGGGGGGTGGCACTGCTGGCTGGATGGCTGCGGCGGTGCTTTCGCGGCTGCGGAAGGGACGCAATCTCGACATTACGCTAGTGGAATCCGAGGCAATCGGCACGGTCGGGGTGGGCGAAGCAACGATCCCGCCATTCGTCGACTTCAACCGCTTGCTGGAGATCGATGAGCGCGAGATGCTTGCCGCCTCTCAGGGTAGCTTCAAGCTGGGGATCCAGTTCGTCAACTGGGGCAAGCAAGGTGACAGCTATATCCACCCCTTCGGTGCTTATGGCTACCAGATGGGCGGGATCTCGTTCCACCAAGTCTGGCGGAGATTCCACACCGAAGGAGACCGGCGCCCGATCCAAGTCTTCAATGTTGAGACCATGGCGGCGTACTTCGGCCGCTTCTCAAAAACAGAAGACTACGCTCGTGATGACTTGCCGCCGGTCAACTATGCCTACCACCTCGATGCAGGCCGCTATGCCGCGTTTCTTAGAAAATATGCTGAAATCCGCGGGGTGGTCCGGAAGGAAGGACGGATAGAGGAAGTAATGCTCGATCCCGAAAGCGGGTTCGTAAACGCGGTCAAGCTTGACAATGGGCAAGAGCTTGCTGGCAACCTGTTTATCGACTGCTCTGGGTTCAGAGGGTTGCTGATCGAGCAGGCGCTCAAGACCGGATACGAGGATTGGTCGCAGTGGCTGCCTTGCAACCGGGCGGTTGCCTTGCCGTGTCGTCGTGACGACGGTAGCCAGCCGCTTCCATATACCCGTGCCACCGCCCATTCGGCCGGTTGGCAATGGCAGGTTCCGCTACAGCACCGCAACGGCAATGGCCATGTCTATTGCGACGCCTTCATGTCAGCAGACGAGGCGCTCGACATCCTGCTCAAGAACATTGCTGGCAAGCCGACCGCCGATCCAAACCATCTTCGATTCGTCACCGGGCGTCGCAAAAAGTTCTGGAACAAGAATGTCGTCGCACTCGGCCTTGCTGCCGGGTTTATGGAGCCGCTCGAATCAACCTCGATCCATCTGATCAACACCGGCATCAACAAGCTCGTCGCTCTCCTGTCGCTCGACGGGATAACCCAGACCCAGGAAGACGCCTTCAACCGCCTGACCGCCAAGGAGTACACCCGGATCCGTGACTTCCTGGTTCTGCATTACAATGCCACCAGCAGGGATGACTCGGAGTTCTGGAACTACTGCCGCACGATGCAAGTGCCTGATACCTTGACTGAAAAGGTCGACCTCTTCCGGATGAACGGTCAGATTTTCCGTGAAGATGACGAGCTGTTCACCGAAACCAGTTGGGCAGCCGTGATGATGGGCCAGGGCATTACAATGGGCGGCCATAATGCGGTCGCAGATACCTTGGATTCCGCGGCAACCCGCAAAGAATTTGACGAAATGGAGCAGTCGATCCGCTACGTCGTGCAGAATATGCCGACGCACGGTGACTACCTTGGAAAGTACTGCCCTGCTCAGGCTTGATCCGAACAGCGGTCAGGGCAGGTCTCCAGGCGCAGCAAGCCGCAAGGATGTCGCACTGCGGATGTCACCCGAAGTCTGGCGCGCCCGGCAGGACTCGAACCTGCTGCCTCAAGATTAGAAGTCTCGCGCTCTATCCAGATGAGCTACGGGCGCGCGCCGTGCATCCCATAGGCGGGGTTTGCCTTGCGCGCAAACCGGGTTAGTCAGCGCCATGAGCACGAACCTTGCCCAGTTGGACGGAGTGGCCGGCGCGCGCCGCCACTTCCGCTATTTCGACTATGTGATGGCGGCCTTTGTCGCGATCCTGCTGCTGTCCAACCTGATCGGGGCGAGCAAGCTGGCAACGCTGGGCGGCTTCACCTTTGGGGCCGGGATCCTGTTCTTCCCGGTATCCTACGTGATCGGCGACGTGCTGACCGAGGTCTATGGCTATGCCAATGCCCGCCGCTGTGTGTGGATGGGCTTTGCCGCCATGCTGTTCATGGCCTTCATGAGCTATGTCGTGGTGGCCATGCCGCCGGCTGCGGGCTGGGAGGGCCAGGCCGCTTACGAGAGCGTCTTCGGCAGCACCTGGCGGATCGTCGCCGCTTCGGTGATCGCCTTCTGGGCGGGGGAGTTCGTCAACAGCTTCGTGCTGGCCAAGATGAAGATCTGGACCAAGGGCAAGGCGCTGTGGAGCCGCACGATCGGTTCAACCTTCTTTGGCCAGGCCGTCGACAGCCTGATCTTCTATCCGATCGCCTTCCTGGGGATCTGGACGACCGAGCAGGTCCTGACCGTGATGGTCACCAACTGGCTGCTGAAGGTGTTGTGGGAAGCGCTGCTCACCCCGGTGACCTATGCGGTGGTCGGCTGGCTGAAGCGCCGCGAGGGGGTGGAGGTCTTCGACGAGGGGACCGATTTCTCACCCTTTGCCAAGGCCAAATCGGTCTGAAGCTTTCCGGTGGGCGGCCCCGTTCGCTCAGGAACGGGGCCTCACCGGCGATCAATCAATCGGCGATGAGGCCGATTGCGAGGTAGACGAGCACGAGGCTACCGAAGCCCAGGATCGTGCCGAGCACCCAGCCCAGGCGGACCAGCGTGACATCGACGTTGAAGTAGTCGGCAATTCCGGCGCTGACGCCCATGAACTTGCCATTAACATTGTTGAGGCGGAAGCCGGCGGGTGCGCTGTCAGAGCGCGAGCGATCGAGCGAGCTCATTACGCGACAACTCCGACATAGGCACCGGTGGTCTGGGCCTGGGCCTGGCTCGGCATCGAAACCGTGGCGCCGATCAGAGCAAGCGAGAGAGCAAAGGCCGACACGGCGGCAGTGAAGCGGGCGGGCACTTGCGAGAAACCAAACATTGTCATTCCCTATTCCATTTAAACCTTCCGAGGGACCATCCCTGCGGATGCCAGAATGATTGCAGGGGCCGTGCCAATTTCGAAAAATGGCGGAAATGCGTGGTTTTCGAAATTTGCAGCGAAACTTTCTGCAGGATGAATGCCATGTTTTGGGAAAATTCACCAACTGTGCGGAACGGGCCTGTGCGCAAACCACCAACTTCGTCATCCCCGCGTCGGCGGGGGTGACGGGAGAAGGGATGACACCGCCGGTCCTGCCCTCTATCGCACCGGCAATGGCGCTTGACCGCATCACCCTGACCCACTTTCGCAATCATCCGGAGACTCGCCTCTCCGGCACGGCGCAGTTCAACCTGCTCGTGGGCGAGAACGGGGCGGGCAAGACCAATGTGCTGGAGGCGCTGTCGCTGCTGGCCCCCGGGCGCGGATTGCGCCGCGCCGCTCTGACCGAACTGCCCAGCCAAAGCGGCGATGGCGGCTGCGCGGTCAGCGCCGAGCTGGACGGCGGTCTTCAACTTGGCACCGGCATCCGCGCCGAGCGCCCGGGCCGCCGGGTCGCCCAGGCCAATGGGGCCGAAATCCCGGCGCTGGGGCTGTCCGAATGGCTCTCGATCGGTTGGCTGACCCCGGCAATGGACCGCCTGTTCAGCGAAGGTGCGGGCGCCAGACGGCGGTTTCTGGACCGGCTGGTCCTGGCGCTGGAACCGGGCCACGCGAAGAATGCCGCCCGGATGGAAACAGCCTTGCGCGAACGCAATCGCCTGCTGGGCGAGCCAATGGAGCCTGACCCAGCCTGGCTCGATGCCCTGGAGGGCCAACTGGCCGAGGCAGGAGCTCTGGTGGCCCAGGCGCGGGCACGGCTCGTCTTGGCGCTGTCGGAGCGCCTGGCGCTGCTGCCCGAAGCACCCTTCGCCCGGCCCGAGCTGGCGTATCAGCCCGGCGGCCCGCTCGAACCGGCTGCCCTCGCCGCCGAACTTGCCAACACCCGCCGCCGCGACCGGGCCGCGCAGCGCACCCTGACCGGGCCGCAACGCGACGAGCTGGTCGTTACCATGGCCGGCAAGGACCAGCCCGCCAGCACCTGTTCCACGGGTGAACAGAAGGCCCTATTGATCGCGATGACCTTGGCCCATGCCGACCTGCTCCACGGCAGCCGGCCGGCCCTGCTCTTGCTCGACGAAGTCGCCGCGCACCTCGATCCGCTACGCCGCGCCGCGCTTTTTGACCGCCTGCGCGCTGGCCGAGCGCAGGTCTGGCTAACCGGGACCGAACTGGCCCCGTTCGAAGCAATCGCCGATGAAGCGGCGATCTGGCGCGTCAGGGACGGGACGGTGGAGCGGCTGGGCTAGCCGTCTTCGGCAGCGCGCCTGCCACTGTCTGGACTGTCGTCTCGACCATCAGATCGATCCCCGGCAGGGTCGGGTGGATCCGATCAGCCTGGATCAGGTCCGGCCGCCCGACCAGCGGCTGCAGGAAGAACGGCACCAGCGTCGCGCCATACTTTTTCGCGAGCGCCGGATAGATCGGATCAAACTGGCCGCGATAGTCAGCCCCCAGGTTGGGCGCCGAGAGCATCCCGAGCAGGACCACAGGAATGCCGCGCGCCTTGAGCTTACCCAGCATCCCGTCGAGGTTCTTGCGCGTCGCCTCGGGCGGCAGGCCGCGGAGCATGTCGTTCCCGCCCAGGCTGATGATCACCAGCGCCGGCGGCTTGGCCAGGCTGTTCAATGTGAAATCGAGCCGGCCCAAACCGCCAGCGGTGGTATCACCCGAAACCCCGGCGTTAGTGATCCGCGCGTTGAGCCCGCGGGCGCGCAGCGCCGCTTCCAGCCGCGCCGGATAGGATTGGCCAGGCTCCAGCCCATAACCGGTGAACAGGCTGTCCCCCAGCGCGACGATCCGCAATTCCTCACCCATCACCGGCAGGTCCGGCACGGCGCTGGCGCTTTGGGTGGGTGCGGGGGCGGCGGCTTCATTCGATCCGCAGGCACCCAGCATAAAGGCTAGCGCGAGGGGGCTTGCAACTCGCGCTGCCGATTTCCATTTCATGCCGGAAGGTTCCTTCAATTCGTTTCCCCCTAGCTATGGCCATTCGCTGACGTGACAAGCCCCCAATCGGCGCCAAATTTCGCTATTGCCGCCACGAACCTTACACTCAGCCTCGGCACTGGTGAGGCGGCGGTCGAAATCCTGCGCGGAATCGACCTGACCGTGCCGCAGGGCCAGACCCTAGCGCTGCTCGGTCCGTCCGGCTCAGGCAAGAGCTCGCTGATGGCGGTCCTTTCCGGGCTTGAACGGGCCAGCGGCGGCGCGCTGCACGTGGCGGGTGAGAACTTTGCCGCGCTGGACGAAGATGCCCTGGCCGCTGCGCGACGCGGGCGGATCGGGATCGTGCTGCAGGCCTTCCACCTGCTGCCGACCATGACCGCGCTGGAAAACGTCATGACGCCGATGGAGCTGGCTGGGATGGACGACGCCCGCCCCCGCGCCGAGGCGGAACTGACCGCCGTGGGCCTGGGACACCGCCTGCACCATTATCCCTCGCAGCTTTCAGGCGGCGAGCAGCAGCGCGTCGCCATCGCCCGAGCTTTGGCCCCGCGCCCGGCGCTGGTCTTTGCCGACGAGCCGACCGGCAATCTTGATGCCGCGACCGGCAGCGGGATCGTCGATCTGCTGTTCGCCCGCCGGGCCGAGGCCGGGGCGACGCTGGTGATCATCACCCACGATGCCAGCCTGGCAACCCGCTGCGAGCGCGTCGTCACCCTGGCTGATGGCCGCATTGCGAGCGATACCGCCGCGTGAGCGATACCGCCCTTTCCTGGACCACTGCCTGGACGATTGCCCGGCGCGATCTTTCGGCCCGCTTCCGCGGCCTGCGGCTGCTGCTGGCCTGCCTGTTCCTGGGCGTCGGTGCGCTAGCCGCGATCGGCACGCTGACCGGCGCGATCGAGGGTGAGCTCAAGTCGCGCGGACAGACGATCCTGGGCGGCGACGTCCAGGTGGAAGTCTGGCAGCGCGGCGCAACCTCAGCCGAGCGCACCGAGCTGGAAAAATTCGGGCAAGTATCCGGCGGGGTGCGGCTGCAGGCGATGGCCTCCAGCGGTGAGACTGTCGTGCCGATTGAGCTCAAGGCAGTTGACGCCAAGTGGCCGCTGGTCAGGCGGCTGACGCTGAGCGATGGCCGCAAGGTCGGCCAACCCGCCGCTGGCGAAGCCTGGGTTTCGCCCGATGCGCTTGCCCGGCTGGAACTGAAGGCGGGGGACAGCTTCACCCTGGCCGGCCAGACCTTGAAGATCGCCGGCGTCATTGCCGATGAACCTGATCGGCTCAGCGAAGGCTTTGCCCTCGGCCCGACGGTAATCGTCGCCGATGGTTTCCCCGAAGCCGCCGGACTGACCAGCCCGGGTGCGATGTTCCGCAGCAAGTACCGCCTGCTGCTGCCGCAGGAGCGCGATCCGGTAGCGACGATCGACGAGCTCAAGGCCAAATTTCCGACCTCTGGCTTCACGTACCGCCAGCGCGACCGCGCCGCGCCTGGGGCAGACCGGTTTGTCTCGCGAATGGGCGAATTCCTCGTCCTAGTTGGTCTCACTGCCATGGCGATTGCCGGGATCGGGATCGGCGGCGGGGTCTCCTCCTATCTCGAGGCCCGCCGCAACGGCATTGCCACGCTCAAGGTGCTAGGCGCGACGAGCCAGGACATTACCCGGATCTATCTGCTGCAGTTGCTGGCCGCTGCCCTGGTCGGCAGCCTGGCCGGGCTGTTGGCAGGGATCCTCGTCATGCCTGCGTTGGGCACCGCCCTGGGCGCCTTGCTGCCAGTCACGCCGGGCCTGGTGTTCGATTGGGCCGCGCTGTCGCGGGCGACTGCCTATGGCCTGCTGGTCGGGTTGGTCTTTGCCGCCCCGCCGCTGTTCGCCGCCCGGCGCTTCCCGGCGCTGGCGCTGATGCGGGCGCGAGTTTCGCCGCTCTCGCGCCAATGGCGCGAGGCGGCCTGGCCGGTCGGCCTGGGCTTTGCCGCGATCATCGGCCTGACCCTGGCGAGCGCGGCGCAGTTGCCGGTCACCGCCGGGTTCCTGGCGGGGGCGATCGTCGTCCTCGGCCTGCTCGGCCTGCTCGGTTGGGGCCTGCGTTACCTGGCCGCGCGCCTGCCCCGCCCGCAGCATCCGCTGCTGCGCCTTGCGCTGTCCAACCTGCACCGCCCTGGCGCCCAGACCGGCGCGCTGGTTACTGCGCTCGGCTTTGGTCTTTCGGCCTTTGTCCTGCTCGCCGTGGTCCAGA
>JAJTFU010000202.1 GCA_021299075.1 Novosphingobium sp.
CTTGCCAGGAAGCGGCCCCTCTCTCCCCACCCTTGCGGGTGAACGGGTTTGCCTCAGTCGAGGCTGGCACCCGGCAGCGGCGGAACCGGCTGCGGCGGAATGCCTTCGTCCTGCTCATGCACTTCGACCAGGCCGCGGCCAACGTGGCTCTTGCGGCGGCCATAGGCGAAGTAGACCACCAGGCCGATCGCCGCCCAGCCCAGGAACATCAGTTCCGTATAGCCCGACAGGTTGAAGAACAGGTAGGCACAGCCCAGCACGGCCGCCGGCCCAACCAGCCAGATCGCCGGCGTGCGGAACGGACGATGGCGATCCGCCGCCGTGCGGCGCAGGATCAGCACCCCGATCGCCACGGTCATGAAGGCAAACAGCGTGCCCGAGTTCGAGATGTCAGCCAGCTGCCCAACCGGGAAGAAGGCCGCCGCCATGGTCACGAAGACGCCGGTGATCATGGTCACCACGTGCGGGGTCTTGAACTTGGGGTGCACCTTGGCCAGCCCTTCGGGCAGCAGGCCATCACGCGCCATCACGAAGAAGATGCGGGTCTGGCCGAACAGCATCATCAGCACCACCGACGGCAGCGCCAGGAAGGCCGCGAGGCCGATCAGGTTGCCGACATTGACGTAACCGATCTCACGCAGAACGTGGGCCAGGGCTTCGTCCGAGCAGACCAGCGGGGTATTGCCCGCACCAGCCAGAGCAGCACACTGCGCCTGCAGTTCCTTGCTGCCGGTGGCCAGCGCCTGACCAGCCGAATCCATCACCGGCTGCGCACCCATCGCGCCGATCGCGCCAGAAGCCACGAGCAGGTAGAAGATCGTGCAGATCACCAGGCTTCCGATCAGGCCGATCGGCATGTTGCGCTGCGGATTCTTGGTTTCTTCAGCCGCGGTCGAAACCGCGTCAAAGCCCACGTAAGCGAAGAAGATCGAGGCGGCTGCCGCCGAAATCCCGCCAAAACCCAGCGGCGCGAAGGGTTCGAAGTTCTCCATCTTCATCACCGGCACGGCCAGGATGATGAAGGCCGTCAGCGCGATCACCTTGATCACCACCAGTACGGCGTTGAACATCGCCGATTCCTTGGTGCCGATCACCAGCAGTGCGGTTACCAGCAGCGCGATCACCACGGCCGGCAGGTTGATCCCGCCGCCGACAGCCGCGAAAGCGCCCTTGGTGAAGAAGGTTGGGAGTTCTATCCCTAGCCCGGATTGAACCAATCCGACGAAATAGTTGGACCACCCGACTGACACCGCGGAGGCCGCGATCGCGTACTCCAGGATCAGCGCCCAGCCGACGATCCAGGCGACGATTTCGCCCATCGAGGCATAGGAATAAGTATAAGCGGAGCCGGAAACCGGCACCATCGAGGCCATTTCCGCATAGCACAGCGCCGCCACCGCGCAGACGAAGCCGGCGATGATGAAGCTGATCAGCATCCCCGGGCCGGCCTTTTGCGCGGCTTCCGCGGTCAGCACGAAAATCCCGGTGCCGATGATGGCGCCCACACCAAGCATGGTGAGCTGGAAGGCGCCAAGCGAGCGGTGGAGCGATTTCTTTTCGGCGGTAGCCAGAATGGCGTCGAGTGATTTGACGCGACCGAACAACATGCAATTCCCCTAGAATTTACGAGGCCGGTTACGCCAAGCGCCCGGCCTTCCTGTCCCTGGCCCGGAAGCTAGCGGCAAGCGGGCCATTGGCAAGCGCAAATCGCCGCACTTCCCCAGCTTTGCGAGACCGTCTAAAGGCCGTCTCCATGTCCACGACCTTTCAGCTCGACACGGCCACCAGCCGCGCCAATCCCACCCCCGCGCCGATGAAGCGCCTGACCATCCCGGCAATCCGCAAGCGCAAGGTCGATGGGGTTACGACCGAGCCGGTGGTGATGCTCACTGCCTATACCGCGCGGCAGGCCCAGCTGCTGGACGCGCACTGCGATCTGCTGCTGGTCGGGGATTCGCTCGGCCAGGTGATTTACGGCCTGCCTTCATCGGTGCCGGTCACGCTCGACATGATGGCGGCGCATGGCGCGGCGGTGGTGCGCGGGTCCTATCATGCCGCCGTGGTGGTCGACATGCCGTTCGGGGCCTACGAAGCCTCGCCCCAACAGGCTTTTGAAAGCGCCGCCCGGCTGCTCAAGGAAACCGGCTGCGCGGCGGTAAAGCTCGAAGGCGGCGCGGCCATGGCCGAAACGGTCGCCTTCCTGACCCAGCGCGGGATCCCGGTGATGGGCCATGTCGGGCTGACCCCGCAGGCGGTCAACGTGCTGGGCGGTTACAACGCCCGCGGCCGCAGCGATGCCGAGGCGGCGAAGATCGTGGCCGACGCCAAGGCGCTGGATGATGCCGGGGCCTTTGCCATTGTCGTCGAAGGCGTGGTCGAACCGATCGCGATCGACGTTACCAAGGCCGTCAGTTGCCCGACCATCGGCATCGGCGCCTCGGCCCAGTGCGATGGCCAGGTGCTGGTGACCGAGGACATGCTTGGCATGTTCGAACGCGTGCCGCGCTTCGTGAAGCGTTACGAGGAGATTGCCGAAACGATCTCCGCAGCGGCGGCACGTTATGCCGCAGAAGTTCGGGACAGAACCTTCCCGGGGATTGAACAGACCTATCAGCCGAAATAGGGCCTCGCCCAACAAGAAGGTGGGGACCGCAATGCTGCTGCGCTATTACAAATTCTCGATCGTGTTCACGCTCGTCTGCCTCGCGCTCGGCGTGTGGTACGGTTGGGCGCAATCGGGCAGCCTCGCGGCAACGGCCTCGATGCTGTGGATCATCTTCGTGCTCTCGATCCTCGAAGTGTCGCTGTCGTTCGACAACGCGGTGGTCAATGCGGCGGTACTCAAGGACATGGACGAGGTCTGGCAGCGCCGGTTCCTCACCTGGGGGATGCTGATCGCGGTCTTCGGCATGCGGATCGTCTTTCCGCTCGCCATCGTTGCGGTTGCTGCGGGGCTTGGGCCGATGGATGCGGTCAATCTTTCGCTTAACAGCCCCGAAGAATACGAACGGATCGTCTCAAGCGCCCATGTCGGGATTGCCGGATTTGGCGGGGCCGAAATCGCGCTGCTGCTGCTGGTGATCTACGGCATCTCGACCATGCTGCCCGCAGCCGATGCCCTGACCTTCATGATCTCGGGCACGCTTGGTCTGGTGACCTTCATCGCGGTCGAGGCAATCTCGACAATCCTCGAAATGCGCGAGGAAGCCCTCAAGCTGCAGGGTGCAGTGGTCCGCTCGGGCCTGGGCGGATTTCTCTACCTCAACATCCTCGACGCCTCATTCAGCTTTGACGGCGTGATCGGGGCCTTTGCCCTGTCAAACAATATGGTGGTGATTGCGCTGGGCCTGTCGATCGGGGCGATGTTCGTCCGCTCGATGACGATCCACCTGGTCAAGCAGGGCACGCTGGCGGAATATCGCTATCTTGAGCACGGCGCTTTCTGGGCGATCATTGCGCTTGGGGGCATCATGCTGTTCTCGGCAGTGATGCACATTCCCGAAACCGTCACCGGATTGATCGGCGCGGTGTTGATCGGGCTGTCGCTGTGGTGGTCGATCCGCCACAACAAGCGCAACCCCGACACCGAAATCGAAGAGGCTATCCGGGCGGATTGAGCCGCGCGGCAATCGGTGCCGCGATCACCAGCTGGACCAGGTGATAAAGCAGGATCGGCAGCAGCACGATTCCTGCCGCTGCTGGCGGGAACAGGACTGTTGCCAATGGCGCGCCCATCGCTACGCTTTTCTGCGCACCGGCAAACAGGAAGCTGATCCGGTTGGGACGATCGAGCCGGATCGAGCCGCCGACCAGCCAGGCACCCAGGTGGCCGAAGACCAGAAACACCGCCGTACCACCGGCCAGCCAGACCCAGCCGGGCGGTTCGATCAGTTGCCAGAACCGCTGCTCGACCGCGCCTGAGAAGGCGACATAGACCGCAATCGCGATCGAGGTGCGGTCCATCCGCGTGACGAGCTGGCGATGGCCAGCCACCCAGCCGCCCAGCCGCCCCTGCAAGGCCTGACCCAGCAGGAAGGGGATCAGCAGGATCGTGACGACCTTGACCAGACCCTCGGCATGAAAATCCGCCGCCCCGCTCCCCGCCAGCAGCGAGAACAGCGGCGCGGTGAGGAATACTCCGAGGATGTTGAGCAAGGCGGCCGCAACGACCGAGCTCGCGACATTACCCCCGGCCAGCGAGGAGTAGGCCGTCGCCGACTGCACGGTCGAGGGAAGGCAGCCGAGGTAGAGGAAACCGAGGGCCAGCAGCGGCGGCATCCAGCCCTGCCCGCCCTGCCAAAGCAGCCAGCCCGCCAGCCCCATCGCGCCGAACACCCAGCCGGTAAGCAGCCAGAGCAGCCGGTGGTTGCCAATCCCGGCACGAACTTCGTGGCGCTGCAGACGCAGGCCGTTGAGGAAGAACAGCAGGAATACCGCCGCGTTGGCAACGAACTGGGCCAAATCGCGCGCCGCGCCGTGAACCGGCAGGACCAGCGCCAGCCCGATTGCCAGCGCGAGCAGCCGCACCATGGGGTCGATGCGGCTCAGCAAGTGCTTAGCGCCCGGCCAGCTTCACAGCCGGAGCCGGCGTGGCCGAGAAGCGCGGCGCCGGGGCCGGCTGGATCATCCCACCATCTTCCACAAAGGTGCTACGCGCCACGTTGTGCGGATGCTGCGGGGCTTCCTTGAGGCTCAGGACCGGAGCAAAGCAGATGTCGGTGCCATCCATGATCGCGCACCATTCGTCGCGCGTCTTGGTCAGGATCAGCGCGGTCATCCGTGCCTTCAGCTGATCCCACTTCATCGGGTTCATCTGCTGGGCGAAGTCCGGATCGCCCGTCAGGCCGGTCTTCTCGAGCAGCAGTGCGTAAAATTGCGGTTCGATCGAGCCGAGCGAGATGTATTTGCCGTCCTTGGTCTCGTAGGTGTCATAGAAGTGCGTGCCGCTGTCGAGCAGGTTTACCCCGCGCTCATCACGCCACTGACCGTTGCCGAGGAAGGTATAGGTCATGGCCGAGAGGATCGCCGCGCCATCAACCATCGCGCAGTCGACCACCTGGCCGCTGCCGCCCGAGCGGGCATGGAGCACGCCGGCGACGACACCGAAGGCCAGCATCATCCCGCCGCCGCCGAAATCGCCCACAGCATTGACCGGGAAGGTCGGCTTTTCGCCCTTGCGGCCATAGGAATGCAGCGCGCCCGACAGCGCGATGTAATTAATGTCATGGCCCGCCAACGGAGCCATCGGCCCGTCCTGACCCCAGCCGGTCATCCGCCCGATCACCAGCTTGGGATTGATGCCCAGCAGCACGTCCGGCCCGATCCCCATCCGTTCGATCACGCCGGGGCGATAGCCCTCGATCAGCGCATCGGCAGTCTTCACCAGCTCCTTGAGCTGCTCGATCGCAGCGGGATTCTTCAGATCAAGCTCGATCCGTTCGCGGTTGCGGTTGAGAATGTCGCGGTTGCCGCCGTCGCCGAAGCGGCTCGACGTGCCAGGCCGCTCGACCCGGATCACCCGTGCACCGTGGTCCGCCAGCATCATCCCGCAGAACGGCCCCGGGCCGATCCCCGCCAGCTCGATCACGGTAACCCCAGCCAGAACCCCTGCCATGTCGCATCCTCCAAAATTTAATCGCGCGATTAGTTTTGGCGAGGGCAGCGCGGCTTGTCGAGAGGAAAGGCGCGTCAGCGCCGCAATTGCGCGCGGGCTTCCTTGAGCAGCGGATTGCTGCCGCCGATCCGCTCAGCCTTGTCGAGCAGCGCCTTGGCTTGTTCAGGATCGCGGCCCAGTTTGGCCAGTGCCATGCCCTTGGCCAGGGCCGCGACCGGACTGGCGCGTTGCAGGCGATAGGCCTTGTCGGCCGATGCCAGCGCGGCCTCGGCATCGCCGCTGCGCAGCTGGGCCAGGGACAGGTCGGCCAGCAACCGCGCGTCACCATGGCCGAACCGCAAGTCGGCATTGTCCAGCAGCAGGCTGGCCCGGTCCCAATCGCCCGCCTGTGCCGCTCCGCCTGCAACCAGACGCGGCGCCAGCAAGCTGGCGGGATAGGCCGCAAGATAACGTTCCGCCAACAGCGCGCCCTGGGTCGAATTGCCGGTCGCGTAGGCAGCGCGCAGCATCAGCCATTCCGGATAGCGCACCTGCGCAGCCTGGCTGTAGGCCGCCAGGGCATCGCCATTGGCACGCCTGAGCAAGGCGCTGTCGCCCGCGAGGACGAAGCCTTCGAAGGATCCCGGACGGGCGGGCACGTTCGCTCGCTCCCTCGCCGCAAAGGGCAACGCCCCGGCATTCGCGGCCCGGTCGAGCAGCGCAGCAGCAGCAGTCCGGTCGCCAGTATGTTCATAAGAACGCCCCAGCACGGTCAGCAGGTAGGGCGAAGCATCGGGTCGCGCCACCAACGGTCCGAACCGCTGGCGCAGGCGGACATGATCCTCGACCGCCAGCAGCGCGCGGGCGAACAGCAATTGCACGCGGGTGTTGAACGGCTGGCGCCGGTCAAGCCGCTCCAGCATGTCGACCGCCATGGCGCTATTGCCAGCCTCAAGCTCAAACGCGGCTTGAAGCAGTTGTGCCGCCGGCACTTCGCTCAGCCGGTTGCCGTTGCGGTTCAGCAGGTTGCGGGCAAGGTCGATCTGGCCCGCCCGGGCGGCCAGCACGGCCTGAAAATAATAGGGCAGCGGGCTGCGCGGATCGAGCTCGGTAATCCGGCGCACGACGGCCAGCATGTCGACCGCCCGTCCCGCCTCGCCCAGTGCACCGGCATAGCCGATCAGCA
>JAJTFU010000018.1 GCA_021299075.1 Novosphingobium sp.
ATCGACCGCTTCCCGGAGGCGCTGCTGATGCTGTTCACCGGCAAGCACAGCGGCAACTTGGTGGTCAAGCCCTGAGCGAGAACGCGCCCCGCAACCAAAAATGACAATTGTCAATTCGCCGCCGCGCGCGAGAGTAACAAGACCCGGGTTGGGATTGAGGGAACTGCAATGTCTCGCGAACAATTGATCGAAATGACCCGCTCGCTCGTCGCCCACGGCGATGCCGGAACGATGGAGCTGGCCGACGAAGTGGTGCGCATCCCGGCATCGGCCTATACCGATGAGGCGCTGTTCGAGCGTGAGAAGCGGCAGATCTTCCGCCGCCTGCCACTGATGGTTGCGCCCTCATGCGAACTGCCCGAACCCGGCGATTACAAGGCGATGGACATCTGCGGCGTGCCGCTGCTCTTGACCCGGCAAAAGGACGGCACGGTTGCCGCCTTCCTCAACATGTGCACCCATCGCGGCAATCCGGTGGCGGCCGGCAGCGGTAATGCCAGCCGCTTTACCTGCGGCTATCACGGCTGGACTTTCAAGAACGATGGCGCGCTGATCGGTGTGGCCAGCCCGCAGGATTTCGGCGCGATCGACAAGGCGGCGCACTGCCTGACCCGTGCTGAAGGCCTTCGAATTCGATGGCTGGCACCTGTTCAGCCAGCGCACCCTGTCGGGCCCGAACTGGAAGACGGCCTACGACGGCTACCTCGATTTCTACCACCTGCCGGTGCTCCACGCGAACACCTTTGGTTCGGACTTCTACAACCGCGCCAACTACTTCGCCTTCGGGCCGCACCAGCGCCTGTCGACCCCGTCGCGCTATGCGATCAAGGTTTCAGCCGCCGATGATCAGAAGATGGACCTCGCCGCGATGAACGACGACGAGATACCGCAGGAAGTGCTGGTTCAGGGCGTCTGGACGATCTTCCCGCACATCTCGATCGCCAGCTTCTATGGCGGCGGCCTGCGCGGAGCGATGATCAGCCAGCTGTTCCCGGGCGACAAGGTCGGCGAAAGCTATACCACCCAGTTCTACGTCATGGAGCACAAGCCGACCGACGAAGCGGCGATCAAGGCCGCGCACGACCAGTTTGATTTCCTCGAGATCGTGGTCCGCGACGAGGACTACAAGACCGGCAAGCGCCAGCACCAGGCGCTGCAGAGCGGGCTGATGAAGGATGTACTGTTCGGCCGCAACGAGCGCGGCGGGCAGGTCTTCCACCAGTGGGTCGACAAGCTGACCAATGCCAGCGACGCTGACCTGATCGAGATCTTCGCTGCAGAGCAGCCCAGCCTGGCAGCCGAATAGAAAACCCAAACGAAACAAAACCCGCTCGTCCTGAGCTTGTCGAAGGACCGTCCTTGTTCTTCGGACGGGGCTCATAACCGCCTCAAGAGAAAAGCGGTCCTTCGACAGGCTCAGGACGAACGGATTTAGGGGGTGAGGCTAGTCGCTCACTCCCTCACCCAAAGGCCGGGCGGTGGTTCTTTTCGCCCCAGTCCTGCCGCGGTGCCCACTCCGCCATGCTTTCCAGCTTGCCTTCCAGTTCGGGGAAGCGCTCGTAAACGTGGCCCATGTCGACCGCGAAGGGCTTGGTCGGCGCGGTGTTGTTGTAATCGTAGAAGGCCTCGATGCCCTTGGCGAATTCTTCGCGCATGGCGGCGGGCATGCTGTCACCGGCCGCCTCGACCAGGTAGCGCCCGAATTCGGCCGGGGTGCAGGGATCGTACTTGATCGGCTTGCCCAGCGTGTCGCTCAGCACCTTGGCGACCTGCGGCCCGCGCATCCGCTCGGGCCCACCGATGTTGAGCCAGGCGCCTTCCATGTCCGGCCGCTCGAGCGAGGCCAGCATGAACTTGGCCACGTCATCCAGGCTGATCCAGTTGGCCTCCAGCTCAGGGTTGTGCGGGTAGACATAGCGCCCCTCGCTGACGATGAACGGGCGCGCCCAGTTGGTCAGCAGGTTGTCCATGAACAGGACCGAGCCGAACACCGTGCCCGGCGCGCCGGAACGCCACAGCGCGTTGATGCCCTTGGTATTGCCGGCATAGGTGAAGGCATCGCCCGGCTTGTCCGGGATCCAGCTTGAGGTGTTCCAGACCACCCGCTTGACGTCGAGCGCCGCCGCCGCCGCGCCGACCTGGCCGACTAGCACGGCGCGGTCGGCCCGGGCCTGGAGCGGGTGGGTGTAGAAGATGTAATCGCTGCCCTCGAGCGCGGCGGCATAGCTATCGGTATCGTAAAGATCCATCGGCCGCAGCTCGACCGTGTCGATCCCAGGGAAGTCCTCCCCGGCAAAGGGATCGGCGCTGCGGGTGATTGCCCGCACCTTGTAGCCGGCGGCCAGCGCCTGCCGCACCTGCGCCATGCCCTGGCGGCCACTCGCGCCAATGACTGTGATCAAGGCCATTTCGATAGTCTCCCTCTCATCTGTTGCCCTGACGTTACGGCAATGCGGCGCAGGCTGCGCTCGGCGAAATTGATAGCCGTGCCGGTGGACGCTTTGCGCCTATGGTGCTGGCGATACGATTTTAGAGAGGCCGTTCATGAACAACCGTTTCTGGCGACTGGATGCGCGCCCGGTGGGCAATGCCTTTGCCGAGGCGCTGTCGCTCCAGACCGTGCCGCTGGCCGCGCCGGAAGCGGGCCAGATCGTGATCCGCAACCGCTACCTGTCGATGGACGCCGGCACACGGATGTGGATGACCGACCGCACCGATGGCTATCAGCCGCCGCTGCCGCTGGGCACGCCGATGTCCGGCCTGGTGCTGGGTGAAGTGGTCGCCTCCAACGCGGCGGGCTTTGCGGCGGGTGACTGGGTCCGCGCATTTGGTACCTGGAGCGATTATTCGGTCGTCGATCCCATCATGGCCGGGGCCTTCAAGGTCGATGCCAGCGTGGCCGACCTGCGCGATCACCTTGGTCCGGCCGTGGTCGTTTCCGCAGCCGCCGGATCGACCGGGCTGCTCGCCTGCCAGATCGCCAAGCTGCTCGGCGCGGAGGCCTATGGCATTGCCGGCGGGGCAGAGAAGTGCGCGCTACTGGTGCGGGACTATGGCCTGGCGGGAGCCTATGACTACCGCGCCGGGGGCCTGCGCGAGAAGCTGGCCGAGATACCCGGCGGGATCGACGTCTATTTCGACAATGTCGGCGGGCCGATCCTGGAGGATGTCCTCGCCAACATGGCGCTTTATGGCCGGGTCGCGGTCTGCGGGCTGGTGGCGGAATATACCGCCGGGGAACGGCGCGGGCCGGCCAATTTCGATCAGGTGCTGATGAAGCGGCTCAGGATCGAAGGGTTCTTCTCACCCGATTTCATGGACCAGGGCGAGGCGCTGACCGCGCGCCTGCGCCAGTGGGTCGATGCCGGCCAGCTCTCGCTGCCCTATGACATGACCACAGGCCTGGAAAACACCCTTGCCGCCTATGCCCGGCTGTTCACCGGGGGCAATGTCGGCAAGGTACTGGTGGAGCTGCCGCAATGACCCTTTCACTCGCAGACAAGGACGCCATCCGTGATGTGCTGACGGCCTATGCCCACGCCATCGACCGGCGGCGGTGGGAACTGATGCCGCAGATTTTCCACCCGGAGGCGACCTTTGCCTTCGGGCCGATTGGCGGATCGTGGCAGGACTTCGTCGGCCAGGCCCAGGCCGTGATCAACAATTGCGTGGCGACGCACCACCAGCTCGGCCAGATGCTGATCGCCGCCGATGGACCCGATGCCGCCATCGCCGAAACCTATATGACCGCGATGCACATCGTGCCGCCGGGCTATCCCCTCCCCACCGTCTTTCCCGACCGGGGCGAGGACTATTCCGCCGTGATCGCCGGCCGCTATGTCGACCGCCTCGTCCTTTACCGCGGCGAATGGCGGATCATGCAGCGCACCGGCATCTACGATTGGCGCGAATTCCGCGAGATCGGCGAGGCTAACCTGTCCGCCGTGGCGCAGGAAGCGCGCGGGCAGCATGATGCGGGCGATCCGGCCTGGCCGGTGGCGGCGGCTTGGGCGGGGTAGGACGGGCGGCTACTCCTGAAAGCGGAATGGATGATTGGGATTGGCCGCGATGAACCCGGCCACTTCACGCAGTCGCTCGGGATAGGGTGCAACATCGCGCCAGCCCGTGTCCGACAGGAACCGAAACCCGGCTTGCCACAGGGCTTCAACCTTCTTCCATTGCTCTTCGTCAGACTTCTTTGGTGCTTTGAACGCCCGGCCCATCCAACTCAGGTTCGCCTTGCATTGCGGACAGGTCGCCACGCTTTCCGCCGAGAGCTTCCAAGACTTGCGGCAATGAAAGCAGGCGTGGGCCACGAGATAGTCCGGTCCGCGCTGTCGCTCGCCCGTATCTGGACCCGGAATCGATCTGCTCCCAATTGCCTTTCGGATCTCCATCCGCTCATGCTTTGATGGAACTTGGCGCATGAGAATAGTGCTAGATCAATCGATCGAGAGCAGCAACGTTGTTCAAAGTCAGACCAGACTTTCCCCTACTCCTTCCGCAAGATCGTATAGACCCCCGTCATCGTCATCAGCACCTCGTCGCCGCGGCGGATTTCGCCGCTGCAATAGGCGATGCGCTTGCCCTTGCGGTCGAGGCGGCAGGTGGCTTCGAGCCAGTCGCCGCTCTTGGTGCCGGACAGGAAATTGACCGTCAGCGTGTTGGAGACGACCGCCAGCGCGGGCCGTTCGCTGTCATGGACGGCGAAGGACAGGGCAACATCGGCAAAGGTCGCCAGCACCCCGCCATGGGCAACGCCGACATAGTTGGCGTGGCTTTCCCCCACCAGCAGGCCGAGCCGCGTCTCCCCCTCGCCCCGGTGGATGAAATAGGGGCCGGATAGGGTCAGGAACCCGGGCGAGAAATTGGCCGGGACGAAGCCGGCTGGCACTTCGGACATGGGCATTGCCTCCTGCCGGCACAGTCCACCATGCACGCGCGCGGCGGGACTATGAAATGTGCCAATGGTTCGCGGGGGCCAAGTTCCTAAGGACAAGGCCATGGGACAGACATCGACCGAAGCCACGCCTGCCGTGCAGTTTGAAACCGTCGTGGCCGCCGTGCGCGCCCATGCGGCCGACAATCCGCAGGCCATGGCCTTCACCTTTGGTGACGAGGTGATGACCTTTGCCGAGCTCGACGCCGGATCGAACCGCGCCGCCAACGGCCTGACCGCGCTGGGTGTGAAGGCGGGGGACCGGATCGCCTACCTCGGCAAGAACATCCACCTCTACTTCGAAGTGCTGCTGGGCGCGCTGAAGATCGGAGCGGTGATGACCCCGGTGAACTGGCGGCTGGCCGTGCCCGAAGTGGTCTATGTGCTGAACGATTGCCAGGCGAGCGTGCTGTTCGTGGGCGAAGGCTTTGCCCTGCTGGTGGAGCAGGCCCGCGCCGCCGTGCCGCGCCTCGCCACCGTGATCGGCATCGACACCCCCGATAGCGCGGACGACTGGACCGATTACCGCACCTGGCGCGATGGTTTCCCGGCAGTCGATCCGCACCGCGAGGGCGGGACCGAGGACGATGCGATCCAGCTCTACACCTCGGGCACCACGGGTCATCCCAAGGGCGCGATCCTGACCAACCGCTCGATCCTCTCCTCGCGGCCTTCAGCGGTGGCGGTGGAAGACATGCGGCCCTGGCAGGTGCCGATCCCGGGCGAAGTGACGCTGCTGGCCATGCCGTGCTTCCACATCAGCGGCACCGGCACGGGCCTGGGCACGATGTTCGCCGGCACCGGCGCGATCGTGCTGCCCGAATACGATCCAACCAAGGCGCTGGAGATGATCGAGAACTATCCGATCTCCAAGATCTTCATGGTCCCCGCCGCGATCCAGATCATGCTCAACCACCCGCGCGTGGCCGAGGTGGATTTCAGCCGGCTGAAATTCATCACCTATGGCGCGTCCCCCATCCCGCTCGACCTGATGCGCGCGGCGATGGACCGGTTCGGCTGCGGCTTCGTGCAGATGTACGGCATGACCGAAACCAGCGGCACGATCGTCACGCTCGATCCCGAAGATCACGTGCCCGAAGGCAGCCCGAAGATGCGTTCGGTCGGCAAACCGCTGCCCGGGGTGGAGATCAAGATCATCGACAGCGAGGGCAACACCGTGCCGCCGCGCGTGGTCGGCGAAATCGCCACCCGCAGCACCAAGAACATGAAGGGCTACTGGAACAAGCCAGAGGCGACCACTTCGACCATCGATGCCGAAGGCTGGCTGCGCACCGGCGATGCCGGCTACATGGACGAGGACGGCTATCTCTACATCCACGACCGGGTGAAGGACATGATCATCTCGGGCGGGGAAAACGTCTATCCGGCCGAGGTCGAGAACGCGATCTACTCGCACCCCAAGGTCGCCGATGTTGCGGTGATCGGCGTGCCCGATGCCAAGTGGGGCGAGGCGGTGAAGGCTTGCGTCGTGGTCAAGCCCGGTGAGACCCTGACCGAGGCCGAGGTGATCGCCCATAGCCGCCAGCACGTGGCCGGGTACAAGTGTCCCAAGTCGGTCGATTTCATCCCGGCCCTGCCCCGCAATGCCTCGGGCAAGGTGCTGCGCCGTGAACTGCGCGCACCCTATTGGGAAGGCATGGACCGCGCGGTCAACTGACATGAGTCTGGCCGATCTGCCCCCGCGCCAGATCGCCTATTTCGTGCCCGATATCCGCGAGGCCGCGCTGGCGCACCACCGCCAGTTCGGCTCTGGCCCATTCTTCGTGATCGACCATGTGGCGCTGAGCCGGTCCGAGCATCGCGGCACGCCGCGCCCGCTCGATCACTCCAGCGCCTATGGCCAGTGGGGCGGCCTGATGGTGGAATTCGTCCAGCAGCATAACCCGGACCCGAGCGCCTATCACGACATGTACCCGGCGGGCGGCACGGGGCTGCACCACGTCGCGCTGTTCGTGGGCGATCTGGGCGCCGCCCTGGCCGAGCATGCCGCCGCCGGCAACCAGACCGCGCAATATGCCGTCACGACCACCGGCACCGCCTTTGCCTTTGTCGATACCACCCGCAGCCTGGGCCACATGCTGGAACTCTATGAGCCCAGCCCCGGCCTGACGGGTTTCTACGCCATGGTTGCCGCCGCCGCTGACGGCTGGGACGGCAGCGACCCCATCCGCACCATCAACCTTTGAGGAGAGAGACTATGCCCGGCGAAGCCCAACGCGTGATCGAGGAATTCTGGCGGATCCAGGACAGCGGCGACTATACCAAGCTGGTCGACCTCTTCGCCGATGACGCCCTGCTGGAGGACCCGGTTTACGGGACTTACAACGGCAAGGCGGCGATCCACCAGTTCATGAGCAAGATGGTCGAGGAAATGGGCGACCGGAAGATCCACTTCACCATCGACGAGATCTGCGGCGATGATCACGCCGTCTGGTCACGCTGGACCATGCACTCCCCCGCCGGCACCAAGGGCGGCTGCGGCATCTACAAGGTCGCAGGCGGCAAGCTGACCTATTACCGCGACTACATGGACCCGCCGCTGAGCGAATAGCCTACATCGGCCGATACATCGGGTGCCCGCTGGCGATGATCTCCAGGATCGGCAGCGGCAGCACCGGGTTGGGCGTGCCGTCGTTCTGGGGGCCAAGCGGGACCGACCAGTCCATCACGTATTGCCGCTTGGCGATGCGCCATTCGCCGCCGCGCCGCGCGAATTCGTCGAGGTAGCGGCCGCCATAGAGGTTGCCGGTCCAGACCCCATCGGTTTCGCGGATGCCGGTGGCGAGGCCATAGCATTCGACACTCGCCGCATCGGGGCCGGTGAAGGCGATCTGGACGCTGTTCAGCATATGCCAGCGGCGCTGGCTCTGCCGCTCGATCGCCATGACGACAGGCAGGAAATCGGCCGCCGTGCCGCTGAAGAAGCCGTAGTCGATCTGGGCATCGGGCCAGTAACAGGTCGCCTGCCCTTCATCGTCGAGCCAGTCGAGCGTGCGCGAATAGCGGGCTATGACCTCGGTGATGGCCTGCTTGTCGAGCAGTTGCTGGAGCGCCGGGTCCATCAGGCGCGCTCCTTCCACCAGGCCGGGATGCTGAGCGGGAAGCGCTCCTGCGCCGTGCGCTGGGCCGGGGTCGCGTCAGTGGGAAGCGGCGGGTCCTCGGTATGGCTGAGGCCGCCGCCGGCCCCTTCGACCGGGTCGATGTACTCCAGCTTGATCCCGGCCAGCACATCGCCGAAATCGTGGCCTTCGTGATAGTCGGACATCTGGTGTTCGTAGAAGGCCCACTTGTCGGTGAAGGACAGCAGGCAGTACCAGAAGTTTTCTTCCTGCCCCTTCCAGTATTCATAGCGGCGCACGCCGGGTTCGCTGGCAAAGGTCTGGGCCACCATGTCGCGCATGATCGCTTCCCATTTCTCTTCCTTGCCGGGTTTGATCCGAATGTGGGCGAGGAGCGTGGTCATCTAGGCCTCCTGGGCAGCGGAAAAGGTGAGGTTGAGGCGGTTTGTCCCGAGCATGATGCCCGGCTGGTGCAGGAAATCGTTGTCAGGCGCGTAGGCCATGCCCTCCAGCCGATCGAGCAGGCGGTTCCAGGCAATGGTCTGCTCCAGCCGCGAGAGGCCCGCCCCGGGGCAGACGCGCGGGCCGGCCGAGAAGGCGAGGTGGCGGGTCACGGCCTTGCGATCCAGTTGCAGTTCCTTCGCCTGCTCGAATTCATCGGGATCGATATTGGCGGCGCCCCAGCGCAGGTGGAGGGTCGATCCGGCCGGTACCGCCACGCCCTGGAACACCTCATCCTGCGAAGTCACCCGCGTCGAAAGGCCCTGGGTGGGGGAGCGCAGCCGCATCCCCTCTTCGATGAAGGTGCGCACCAGGCTCCGGTCGGCGCGCAGCCGCTCAAACAGGCCGGGCGTTTCGCAGACCAGCTGGGCCTGCTCGCAGATCGCGTACTGGGTCGTCTCCAGCCCGCCGATCACCATGGCATAGACCACGCCGCCGATCTCGCCATCGGTCAGCTTGCGGTCCAGCGCCTGGTAATGGACCTGGGTCAGGAACGAGATCATGTCGTCTGCCTGGCGGGCGCGCTTTTCCCGCACCTTGTCCTGCACATAGTCGGAAAAGCCCGCCAGCAGGCGGAACTTCTCGGCGGTCTGCTCTGCCGTCAGCTTGTTGTTGTGCCCGCAGCCGTGGACATAGGACATGACCTGGGCATTGCCCCAGATCTCCAGCCGGGGAATGTCCTCCAGCGGAAAGCCCAGCACCGAAGCCATGGTCCGCTGCGGCAGCGGCCGGGCGAACTGGCTGACGAAATCGACCCTATCGCCAGCGATCCAGCCATCGATCAGGGCATCGACATGGCCCTCGATCATCGCCTTGTGCCGCGTTGCGCCGGGGCCGACCCAGGGATCGGTCAGCTCCTGCCGGTGCGCACGCCAAAGCTCGGGCGTGGGGCGCAGGGTATAGATCGACTGCACCATCGCATCGATATCGGGCATCTGCTGCGGCAACTGGCCGGTCAGCCGGATCTGATCGAGCAGCAGTGAGAGCGTCGGCGGGAAGCGCGCCCAGTCCTTCACCACGCGCTCGATGTCGGCATATTTGGTCAGGATGAAGGCATCGCGCTCTGGCGTCAGACCCGCGCCCGGCAGCCGCAGCACCGGGGCCTCGGCATGGAGGATGTCATAGGCCTCATACCAGTGCTCAGCCGCGCCGGGGCCGAACAGATCGACGTCGGCCAGGCTGGCCGGACAGGCCATCGCGCTCAGCTGGTGGTTGCAGTGCTTGGCCAATCGACATTCCCCGCCTGCATCAATTCGCCAGTTCTTGGCCCCGGCAATGAAATCTATCGTGCCCGTTCCCGCCATTGGCAGATTGGAGAGGCATGTTGAGCCGGATCAGCAAACTGGCCCCCAGCGATTGGGACCCGCGGCTGCAGGCCGCGATCGATCCCGACAGCCGCAGCCCGCTGGAACAGGGGCTGACGCGGTTCTTCGCCCATTGCCCGGAACAGGCGCTGGGGCTGATGAAATTCGCCGGCGCGCTGAAGGTCGGCCGCGCCCTGCCGGAACGGCTGATCGAGCTGGTCCGACTGCGGATCGCTTTCTTCAACCAGTGCCGCAGTTGCATGGCGATCCGCTATCGCGATGCGCTGGACGATGGGCTGGATGAGGCCCTGGTCTGCTCGCTGGAGCGCCCGCAGGAGGCGGAGAACTTGTCCGACGCCGAAAAGGCCGCGATCCGCTTTGGCGAGCTGATGGCAACCGACCACCTGGCGATCGGCGATGCCCACTATGCCGAGCTGCGCCGCCATTTCAGCGAGAGCGAGATTGTTGAGCTGGGCATGACCTGCGCCTTCTTCGTCGGCTTCGGCCGGCTCGCCGCGACCTGGCACATGGTCGAGGAACTGCCCGAAGCCTTCCAGCACGCCGAAACGATTGCCCCCTGGGGCCAAGCCAGCATCGAGGTCCGCTAAATGGCCAGCAAGACAGAAGTTACCGTCAACCTGTTCGATCCGGCGGTCCAGCAGTGTCCTTACGACGCCTACAAGACGCTGCGCGACGAGGCGCCGGCCTACAATATCCCGGGAACCGAAATCTGGGTGGTCACCCGCTACGAAGACGTCCGGCGGGTGCTGACCGACGCCGATGCCTTTCCCAGCACGTCAAAGAACACCGCGTTCCGCGCCGGCGATGGCACGCTTGAACGCGCTGCCAAGGTGGCGAGCCGCTTCGCGGAAAAAGGCTGGGTGCCCGCGCCGACGCTCAACGGGCGAGACGATCCCAATCACAAGCAGATGCGGGCGATGTTCAACGAGGCTTTCAAGCCCAGCCGGATCAAGGAGATCGACTCAAAGGTCGAATCGCTGGCCTATGACTTGATCGATTCCTTCCTGGCCGATGGCCATTGCGATTGGGTGAGCCAGTTTGCGGTGCCCTTGCCGCTGTTCATCATCGGCGAGCAAATGGGCGCGCCGCGTGAGGACATGTGGCAGATCAAGCGCTGGACCGATGCCTTCTTCCAGCGCATTTCGTTCATGCTGCCCGAGGATCAGCACCTCGAAATGGTCGACCGCGAGATCGAGGCGCAGCACTACTTCCAGCCGATCTTCGAACGCTTGCGCAAGAATCCGGATGAATCGCTGATCTCCGTGCTGGTCAACACCGTGATCCCTGAATGGGGCCGGCCGCTCAACGACAATGAACTTCACGCCGAAATGATGGCCGATACCTTCGTCGGCGGCAGCGAAACCACCACCAATGCGCTCGCTGCCGGCATGAAGCTGCTGATCGAGAACAAGGATGTCTGGCACCAGCTGAAGTCCGATCCCGAGCGCTACATGAAGACCTTTGTCGAAGAGGTCGTCCGGCTGGAAAGCCCGGTGCAGAGCCTGATGCGGTTCTGCGCGCGCGACATCGAGCTGAGCGGGATCACGATTCCGGGCGGTGCCATGGTCAATGTCCGCTTCGCCGCCGCCAATCGCGATGAACGGGCGTTCGACAATCCCGACAAGATCGACCTCGAGCGGCCCAAGGCGGGGGCGCACATGGGCTTTGGCTCTGGCACCCACCATTGCCTCGGCGCACCGCTCGCCCGGCGTGAGCTGACCTGGGGCTTCACCGCGGCAGTCGACCGGTTCGAGGACATGTGGTTCGCTGAAGGCAAGAATGACTTCGCGATCCGCCCGCACTTCCTGCTGCGCAGCCTGGCCGAGCTGCACATCGAATTCGAACCGAAGAAGAAGCGCTGACATGGCCACCCTTGCCCGCCCTGCCGACGAACGGATCGACAAGACCGCTCAGCCGCTACCGCCGCTCAGCTCCGGGCCGATCAGCGGCGAACGCTATTGGTCGCAGGAGTTCATGCAGCGCGAATGGGACCACATCTGGACCAAGGCCTGGCTGATCGGCGGGCTGGTCGAGCAGATCCCGAATGCCGGCGATTACTTCACTTACGAGATCGGCCGGGAATCGATCCTGGTGACGCGCGGCGAGGATGGCCAGGTCCGCGCCTTCTACAACGTCTGCCCGCACCGCGGGAACCGGCTGGTCGAGGCCGAGCAGGGCCATGCCAAGGCGATCGCCTGCGCCTATCACGGCTGGCGCTTTGCCCCTGAAGGGGACTTGAAGTTTGTCCCCTGCCCCGAGGATTTCGCCGGTGGCACGCCGTGCGGCCGGGTGAAGCTGAGCGAGGTGCGCTGCGAGGTTTTTGCCGGGTTCGTCTGGGTCAACCTCGATCCCCAGGCGCCGACGCTGGCCGAACATCTGGGTCCGGTCATGCCGCAGATCGCCTGCTACCAGATGGAGCAGATGCGCCGGACCCACTGGGTGACGCTGGAGGGCGATTTCAACTGGAAGATCGTTCAGGACAATTTCAACGAGAGTTATCACCTGCCCTTCGTCCACCCACAGACGCGCTACATCATGGAGCAGAGCTACAAGGACTGCCAGTTCGACATGTACCATCCGCAGGGCCATGCGCGGATGCTGATGCCGGGCTCGCGCCCCTCGCGCGCGCTGGCCGGGCATACCGATACGGTGCTGGCGATGATGGAACGGGAACTGCGCTACTGGGACCTCGATCCGGAGCAGTTCCGCAATGATCCGCTGGCAATCCGCGCCGCGCTACAAGCGGCGAAGCGGGCCGGCGGGGCGGCCAAGGGCTATGACTACAGCCGGTTCCACGATGACCAGCTGACCGATCATTACCACTACACCGTCTTTCCCAACATCAGCTTCAGCCTGAAACCCGATGGCTGCATCTGGCTGCGCGCCGATCCGCACCCGACCGACCCCGAACAATGCGTGTTCGACATGTGGTACTTCACCTGGTTCCCCGAAGGTAAGGACCAGTATTACTCCTACTCGATGGGCGAGATGGTCGACCTGTCCAAGCCGGTCGAGCACAAACGCGGCAAGGTGGGTGAGCTGAGCTGCGGCCCCGGGATCGATCAGGACGTCTCGATCTGGTCAAACCAGCAGAAGGGTCTGCGCTCGCGCGGCTATCCGGGCGGGGTCCTGGCCGGGCAGGAGAACCGGGTGCGGTACTTCCACAATACGATCGACCGCTGGCTGGCTGGCTAGACGTTGCTCCGGCGCGCCGCGGCCTGTCCGGCGATATAGCCAAAAGTCAGCGCCGGACCGAGCGTGCCCCCGGCCCCGGCATAGATCCCGCCGGTCGGACAGGCGATGGCATTGCCCGCGCCGTAGAGGCCCGGGATCGGCGCATTGTCGTGACCCAGGATTCGCCCCGCCGCATCGGTGCGCGGGCCGCCATTGGTGCCGAGCAGCCCCATCTCGATCCGCGCGGCGTAGAATGGGCCCTGTTCGACCGGGCCGAGCGTGACCGCCGTGCCGCTGCGGCTGCGGTCACCGTAGAAGTGGTCATAGGCCGAAGTGCCACGCTGAAAATCGGGGTCATGGCCCGCGCGGGCGTGTTCGTTGAACCGCGCAACCGTGGCCTGCAGCGCTGCGGGATCAAGGCCGATCAACTTGGCCAGTTCGGTCAGACTATCGGCCCGCGGCACCCAGTCCGGGATCGGCGCGGGCGGGAGGCGGGTGCCGAGCGGATAGCGCGCGGCATATTGCGCATCGAACACGAGCCAGGCCGGGATGTTGAGATAGTCATAGCTTTGCGGATCGAAGGCATGGAAGGCCCCCGCCAGCGCCGAATAGTTCGCCGCCTCGTTGCAGAAGCGCTGCCCGGCGCGGTTGACCAGCAGGCCGTGCGGCACGGTCCGCTCGATCAGCACCGGCTCGGCGCGTTGCTCCCCGCCCGGCCATTGCCGTCCCGGCGGGGCCAGCGTCGGCGCCCACCAGGCCTGGGTCATGTTGCCGAGCTTGGCCCCGGCGGCCATCGCCAGCTTCAGGCCCGCACCCGCCGCAGTCGGCGGTGAGGCCGGTGCCGTCACCGGCCCGCGCAGGAAGGCCTGGCGCAGCGCCGCGTCCCATTCGAAGCCGCCCGTCGCCACGACCACGCCGTGGCGCGCGTGGATCACGGTGCCATCGGCCAATTCGACCCCGGTGATCCGCTCGCTCTCGCGGGTGAGCCGCACGACGTCGCAGCCCAGTTCCGGTTCGATCCCGCGTGCGAGGCAGGCCTTGAGCATCCGCCCCACCATCGCCTGGCCAAAGCCGCGCTCTTGCGCTGCCATGCGCCGGCCGATTTCCTCGGGCGCGACCACGCCGCTGCCGCCGCCCAAGGGCGTTTCACGGAGCATCATCGGCTTGGGCTCGTCGATTGCGAAGATCCGCGCGGCCCAATCGCCCAGTTCGGTCAGGGCAAAGAGATCGTGGTCAAGCGCGCGGCCGCCCCCCGCCTTGGCTCCGGGGCGGTCGAGGTAATAGTCCGGATAGCCATCGAGCAACGCCACTTTCAGCGCATCGATCCCTTCGAGGAAGGCCAGCGCCTCGGGCCCCTTGTCGACAAAGGCTTCGAGCGTTTCGTCAACCAGATCGCCGTGGTCGAGCGCACGGAAATAGGCCAGCGCCTCGTCCCGGCTGTCAGCCATGCCGGCGGCCTGCATCCGGGGGTTGTTGGCGACCCAGATCACCCCGCCCGATACGGCTGAGGTCCCGCCCACCTTCTCGCCGCGCTCGAGCAGGCGGACCGAGGCCCCCGCTTCGTGTGCGGCCAGGGCCGCGGTCATCCCCGCAGCGCCGCTTCCCAATACCAGGACATCACAATCGCTCATGGGCCGATTTGGCCCGATCCCGGCCCACTGGAACACCCTTCATTTTGGTGAGGTGCACAGGCGCTACGGCGGCCCTAATCAGGCCGCAAAGGAGAACGCGATGAAACTGCAGGGCAAGATTGCGGCCATCACCGGTGGGACAGCAGGGCTGGGACGCGGCATGGCCGAGGCCTTCCTCGCCGAGGGCACCAGCGTTGCGCTGATGGCCCGTAACGCCGAAAAGGGCGCCAAGGTGCTGGAGGAACTCGGCGTGGGCGACCGTGCGATCTTCGTGCCCGGCGATGCGATGAATCAGGCCGACGTCGAAGGCTTTATCGATGCGACCGTGGCCAATTTTGGCCGGATCGACATCCTGGTCAACAATGCGGGCGGTGCTGGCGATCTGCAGCCGATGGTCAACTTGTCAGACGAGGCGTTCGACCAGGCAATGAAGTGGAACGTCTATTCGACCTTCTGGGCCACCCGCCGCGCTTTGAAGCCGATGCTGGCGCAGCAGCACGGGCGGATCATCAACATCTCATCGATGGAGGGCAAGCACGGCAAGCCGATCTTCACCGCCTATACCGCCGCCAAGCACGCCATCAACGGCATGACCAAGTCACTGGCCCGCGAAGTCGGGACCGAGGGGATTACGGCCAACTGCATCTGCCCGGGCCTGGTGATCACCGACATCATCAAGGACAACGGCCCCGCCGTCGCCGCGACGATGGGGATGACGCTCGACGAGATGATCGCGCACTTCGCGCAGGAATCAGCGATCAAGCGCCCCAACAAGGTCGAGGAAATCGCTGCTGTAGCCGTGCTACTGGCCTCGGAAGCCGGCGCTGGGATCACCGGCGCGATGTTCAGCGTGGACGGCGGAACCGCCCAGTACTGAACGCTTCGCTCAGCTGCCGCCCTGCAGCTTCGCCATCGCCGCGCCAACCGAGCGTTCGATATCGCCAGCCTGCGGGTTGCCGCGCAGGGTCAGGCCGCCGTTGGGCTGGATATTCTGGCCGGTCAGGAAGGCCTCATCGGTGCAGAGCCACAGGCAGGCGTTGGCGACGTCTTCCGAGGTGTTGAGCCGGCCGAGCGGATAGCGCGGCAGGAAGGCATCGACCAGGCCCGGCACGGCGAAGGACTGCTCGGTCATCGGCGATTCGGTGAAGGCCGGGGAGACCGTGTTGGCCTTGATTCCGTAGTGCCCGTAATCGTTGGCAACGCAGCGGATCAGCGCCTCTGACCCGGTTTTGGTGCCGATATAGGCGGCGTGGTTGTTGATCACCGCGCGGGTCGTGGCCGACGAGATCGAGATCAGCGAACCGCCGCTGGGCTGCTGCGCGATCATCTTCTCGACAAAGGCCTGGAGGAAGTGGTGCCCACCCTTGAATTGCAGGTCGACGATCTGGTCGAGCTGTTCCTCAGTGGTGTCGACCAGACTGGCGAGCAGGCCCCAGCCCGAGGCGTTGATGGCGGCATCGACCCGGCCCATCTTGGCCACGGCAGCATCTGCCAGCGCCCGCACTTCGGCCCGCTTGGTAATGTCGCACAGCGCATAGTGCCCGCCGATTTCGGCGGCGAGCGCCTTCAGCGGTTCTTCCTTGCGGCCTGCGACCATTACCTCGGCCCCTTCGCGCGCGAACAGGCGGGCAATGGTCTGGCCCATGTTGTCCTTGGATGCGGCGCCCAGAACCACCGCCTTCTTGCCTGCCAAACGGCCCATTGCATCGCTCCCAAATCTTGTGATGAGCGGGTTCTACCGCTGAATGCAGCACAGCGCCCTTCCCAAAAATGGGCATTGTGGCCCCTGCCCCTCCCCGCCGATAGCGTGGGCAAAGGAGAGGCCAGAATGTTCAGCGGACCACTGGAGGATCGCGTCGCGATCCAGGAGCTTAATGGAACCTATGCCGATGGCGTGGTGCGGGCCGATGCCGATACCTGGGCCACGGTCTGGGCTGACGATGCCTATTGGAACCTGATGGGCATGGAAGTGAACGGCAAGGAGGCCATCGTCGGTATGTGGAAAGGCGCGATGGGCGGGCTGGAGGCAGTCAGCTTTCACTGCGTGCCCTGCATGATCGCGGTGGATGGAGACAAGGCGACGGCCCGCGTCCAGACCCAGGAAATCATGCTGACCAAGGAAGGCAAGACCCGCGTGATCGGGGGCCTTTACGAAGACGAGCTGGCCCGCCGGGGCGGCGCCTGGGTCTTCACCAGCCGCAAGTTCCGCATCGTTGCCGAATACAATCCCGAAGGAGCAAGCCACTAATGGCCAAGATCGTCATTTCCGCCCAGATCGACCTGGACCCCGCCAAGCGCGACGAAGCGCTGCGCACCGCCCAGCCGTGGATCGACGGGGCGCTGAGCCAGCCCGGCTGCATCCACTATGACTGGAGCGCTGACCTCAACAACCCGAGCCGCGTCAACGTGTTCGAGGAATGGGAAAGCGAAGAATCGCTCGCCGCGCATTTCGCCGGACCGCAATATGCCGGGATGCTGGGCCATATCGGCCAGTCGGGCCTGATCGGCGCCGTCAGCCGCAAGTACCGCGTCGATGCCGAAGGCCCGGTCTATGGCGATGACGGCAAGCCGACCGAGAAGTTCGGGTAAGCAAGCACCTATAGCCTTCAACGTCACCCCGGGCTTGACCCGGGGGCCCGCTTCTTTAACGCCAAGAAGGCAGCGGGACCCCGGATCAAGTCCGGGGTGACGTGCTTTTGAGCTGTAACTTTTACAGCTGCAGCAGCTGCTTGCCGCGGTTGGCGCCGACGAACAGGCGCTTCAGCGTGTCGGGCGCGTTCTCGAACCCGTGCTGGATATCTTCCTGGTAAGCCAACTTGCCTTCCTTGACGAAGCCTTCCAGCCGCTTGCGGATCTGCGGGAACTCGGCCGCCCAGTCGAGCACGATGAAGCCCGCCATGGTCCCGCGGCGGAACACCAGGTTGAAGTAGTTCTGCGGGCCGGCCGGCAGCGTGCCGGTCTCGTACCGGCTGATCCCGCCGCAGATCACCACGCGCGCGCCGGTGGCGATCTGGCTGAGCATGTCGTTGAGGATCGAACCGCCGACATTGTCGAAGATCACGTCGACCCCGCGCGGGCAGTGCTCCTTGATCTGGTCACGCACCGAACCGGACTTGTAGTCGATCGCGGCGTCATAGCCGGCCTCGCGGACCAGCCATTCACACTTGTCCTTGCCCCCGGCGATGCCGACGACGCGGCAGCCGGCGATCTTGGCGAGCTGGCCGACGATCGAGCCAGTCGCCCCGGCCGCGCCAGAGACCAGCACGGTATCGCCCGCCACCGGCTTGCCCACCTTGAACAGCCCGCAATAGGCCGTGACGCCGGTGGTGCCGAGAACCGAGAGTACGGCGGTGGGCGGCAGGTCGGTTTCGACCTTTGACAGCCCTTCCCCGTTGGAGACGAAGTGATCGGTCCAGCCAACTGAACCGAAGACCATGTCACCCACGGCGAAGCGGCCACCATTGCTGGCCAGGACCTCGGCGATCACACTCCCGCGCATCACCTCCCCGATCGCCATCGGCGCGACATAGTCAGCGATGTTTTCCATCCAGCCCTTCTGCGCCGGGTCAAAGCCCAGGTAGCGGGTCTTGAACAGCATCTCGCCGGGACCGGGATCGGGCAACTGGACTTCGGCGAACTTGAAATCGCTGTCTTCGATCCCGCGGCCACGGGGGTGGCCATTTAGCAGCCATTGGCGAGCGGTAGTGGGCATGTGGGTTACTCCTGATCAGGCAGAGCCATAGGCGCCGCGGTAGAGCGCGCTGTCGGCCGCATAGAAATTGCAGTGGAAGCCCGAAGGCACGCGGAACGGAATCTCGATAGTGCAGAGAGGCCCGGCAGCGATGTTCTTGGCATCGAACACCGCCAGTTCGCTGCCCGGCTCGTTGGCGCGGTGGACCAGGGTCATGGCATAGCCATCGACCTCTTCCGTGCCGCCGAGCTTCGGCGCGAAGATCAGCTCGCCCGCCGAAGCGCCCTCGCCGAAGTGGTAGATGTCTTCGGCCCCGGTCACCGTGTCGAACCGGAGGACGGCGTCCATCCCGTCGGCCCGGCCATCGCGCGACTTGAGGTTGATGTTGCCAAAGGCCTGGCGCGAGGCGCGGGTCATCAGCCGGTCGTCGGGCCGGGGGAACTGGATGTCGCGCTCGTTCAGCACCTCTTCCTTGATCCAGGCGGTGTTGGCCTTGGGATCGATGATCCAGCGGCGCAGGCTTTGCAGCGTTTCGGCATGGGTGCGGCGCACGCCATCCTGGTTGGGGAACAACGCCGTACCATTGGCCGCAGCAACATCGGCAACGATCCGGCCCTGCTCGTCTTCCCAGACGTTGCATTCGTGGAACATGTGGCGCGGATCGTATTCGA
>JAJTFU010000019.1 GCA_021299075.1 Novosphingobium sp.
CTTGCTGCGCTCAACGCAGCAGCAGGGCAGGAATTGGCGAGCGGCAAGTTCAAAAGTCCCGTTAGCAGCTCAGCGCTGGCGGTGAATTGCTTTGGCTGGTTTATCGAACGAGCCGAATTGCTTCCCCCATTGCCAGGCATCTCCGCTGAATGCTGGCCAGCAAGGTCCGTCGGGGTCGAGCGAGAAATGCGGCTTCCCTGGAGGGGTGGCATGCATCCTTGGCTCGATGCAGTAATTGAAACTGAGACTCACCTCATCGGCATTGAAGCAAAGCGCTTCGAACCGTTCCGGGATCACAAGGAAGCAAAGTTCCGCGACACATACGACCGCGATGTGTGGGGCGACGGATTGCAACCATTTGCGACTATGCGCGACCGCCTCAAGGCCTCACCGCGGATGTTTGTACATCTCGATGCAGCTCAGCTCGTCAAGCACGCGCTTGGCCTAGCCACTCAGGCCCGTAAAGCCGGCAAGTCGGCAGTGCTCCAATATCTCTTTGCAGAGCCCGCCTCACTCGATGGCAAGATCATATCTCAGACGTCTCACCGGCTTCACCGAGAAGAGATCGGAGCCTGCATGCAGAGGCTGTGCTCGCCCGATTTGGACCATAGTGATGAGAACGCAGCGTCTCCAAATGCGGAGATTTAGTGCGACAATTTTCAGACTTTATGATGCAGGCAGGGATGTGCCCAGGATCACTCAAGCCAGCGACGCTTGAGCTCGTCGAGGTGATCCGACCACCACTGCGCCATTTTGACGCGCTCATCCCAGTGCCGCCCGCGGTGGTAGGTTCCCCGAACGGAATTGCTGGTGTCGTGCGATAAGGCCCGTTCAATCGCATCCTGGCTCCAAAGCAGAGACTCATTGAGCAGCGTGCTGGCCATGGCACGAAACCCGTGCGCGGTCATTTCGCTTCCGGAATAGCCCAGTCGCCGCAGCGACGTGTTGATCGTGTTTTCCGACATCGGTCGCGCACCGGTATGCAGCGACGAGAACACGTACTTCTGGCGGGGGCCTAGCACCAAGGCGCGTCGCAGGATCTCGATCGCCTGGCGCGAGAGGGGGACCAAGTGCGGATCGCGCATCTTCATTTTCTCTGCAGGGATGGTCCAAACCGCTGCGTTCAGGTCAAATTCGCTCCATTCGGCCTGGCGGAGTTCGCCGGGCCGCACAAAGACGTGCGGGGTAAGCTGAAGAGCAAGCTTGGTGAGCGGATAACCGTCGAACGTATCGATTGCGCGCAGCAGCTTTCCGACACCCACAGGATCGACAATAGCGGCGTGGTGCTTGACCTTGGGCGAGGCCAACGCTCCCCGCAGCAATGCCGTCGGATCCGCAGTCGCGCGCGAAGTGGCGACCGCATAACGAAAGATCCGGCTCGCCAGCGAGCGCATCCGCCGAGCGGTCTCGAGGTGGCCCTTGGTCTCAATCACCTGCAGGGATTTGAGCAGCTCGGCGGGCGTGATCTCGGCGATAGGTCTTGTTGCTACCGAAGGGCTGAACAGGCTCAAGAGCCAACGCGACTTGTTGATCGTGACCGCCTCCCGGCCGTCCCGCCCCATCTTGTCGAGATACTCGCCGCCGACCGCCTCGAACGAGTTAGCCGCGTTGAGCGCAGCGGTCAGCGCCTGCTGCTTCTTCTCTTCGCCTGGGTCTATGCCCATCGCCAAGGTCTGACGGGCCTCATCGCGCCGCCGGCGAGCTTCCTTCAGGGAAATCTCAGGGTAGCGACCGAAGCCGAGCTTCTTCTCCTTACCGCCAAACCGGTATTTGAACCGCCAGAGTTTGCCCCCTGATGGCTGCAGAAGAAGGAACAGGCCCTTGTCGTCGGTTTTCTTGATTGGCTTGTCGCCGGGAACCAGGGCACGAATCGCAATATCAGTGAGAGGCATGGTGTGGGGGCCACTTTTTTAGTCGGTTTCACCTGGCCCCCACCTTGGCCCCCAATGTGTCGCGAATAGAGGCGAACAAGGGCGAACCTCGGCGGTGACCGAGGTCCAATTTATGGCAGATTTCTGCGGGTTTGACAACCTTCGGCGAACTATCGCCGAAGAGGTGATGGTGCCCAGAAGAGGACTCGAACCTCCACGCCCTTGCGAGCGCCAGCACCTGAAGCTGGTGCGTCTACCAATTCCGCCATCTGGGCACGGGGCAACAGGCCGAAGCGCTGTTGCCGGGTAGGAGGGCGCCACTAGCCGGGGGCTTGGCGGGTGTCAACGGCGCAGTGGGGCTTTTCTTGGGCGCGTCGCAAAAAGGTCTGCCCGGCCCTTCCCCGTAGTTGCGAAAGCCGGGGGCTTTGTGCCAAGGGCAGCGCGTGAATTCCGGCAAGAGGCCGGCGCAAGGGACTGGCAATCATGGCAAGCAACAGCACCGCGCTCGAAGGCAAACTGGTCGTTCTGGTCGGCGGCAGCGGCTTCTTCGGCACGCATCTGGCGCAGGAGCTGCTACGCAGCGGCGCGCGGCTGCGGATCGCCAGCCGCAATCCGGAGCGCGCCTTCAAGCTGAAGCCGCTGGCCAACCTGGGCCAGGTCCAGTTCGCCCGCTGCGATATGACCAAGCCGGAATCGCTGGCCAAGGTGGTCAGCGGGGCCGATACAGTAGTCAACCTGGTCGGCGCTTTCGATGGTAACCTTGATGCAGTGCAAGGCCGCGGTGTCGGCAACCTTGCCCGGCTCGCCAAGGAAGCCGGAGCCACAGCCTTCGTCCACGTCTCGGCGATCGGCGCCGATGCGGAAGGGACGACCGCCTATGCCCAGAGCAAGGCGGCGGGTGAAGCGGCGGTCCTGGCAGCCTTCCCCAAGGCGACGATCCTGCGCCCCTCGGTCCTGTTCGGGCCGGACGACAAGTTCATCAACATGTTCGCCGGGCTGATCGGTGCCTTCCCGGTGATGCCGGTGTTCGGGCCCGAAGCACAGCTCCAGCCGCTGTTCGTTGACGATGCGGCGCTGGCCGTGACCGCGGCGCTGGCCGATCCGGCAGCGCATGGCGGCAAGACCTATGAGCTGGGCGGACCGGAAGTGCTGACCATGCTGGAGATCAACCAGCGGATCGCCGCAGCCCAGGGGCGCAATCCGCTGTTCCTGCCGCTGCCCGATGCCGTTTCGGGCGGCTTTGCAACGCTGACCGGCTGGCTGCCGCTGGCGCCGTTGACGCGCCAGCAGTGGGCCCTGCTCAAGGCCGGGAACGTGGTCGCGCCCAAGGCCAAGGGCTGCATGGCGCTGGGCATCGCGCCGCGCCCGCTCAGCCTGTTCCTGGATCGCTGGATGGTCCGCTACCGCAAGCATGGGCGGTTCGGCACTAAGACCAGCGCTGCTTAAGCGTTTACATCGGCATAATGGCTCGGCGGCTGGATCACTTCCATCCGTTCCGACAGCAGCGGGCGGAAGCTGGGCCGGCTCTTGAACACGGCATACCAGGCGGCGGCCTGTTCGTGGCCCGACCAGTCGAGCCCGCCAAGATAATCGGCGACCGAGATCTGCGCCGCGGCGGCAAGGTCGGCCAGGCTCATCGTCGCGCCGGCCAGCCAGGGGCGGTGATCGATCAGGTGATCGATGTAATAGAGATGCTCGTGCGCCAGCTTCATCGCCTCGCGCAGCACGCGGCTGTCGGGTGACTGGCGATAGACCAGCCGCTTCTTCATCCGCTCATGCAGCAGCGGCGCAGTGACATCGCCGAAGAAGTTTTCGTCAAACAGGGCGACCAGGCGGCGGATCTCGGCGCGGCCGGTTGCCGTGCCGTTGATCAGCGGCAGCTTGTCGACCGTTTCCTCGAAATATTCGCAGATCGCGCGGCTGTCGCACAGGGTGATCCCCTTGGCCGGATCGTGCAGCACCGGGGTGCGGCCGGCCGGGTTCAGCGCGAAGAAATCATCACGCCCTTCCCACGGGTTTTCGCGCCACAATTCGTAGGCGATGCCCTTCTCGCTCATCAGCAGACGGACCTTGCGGCTGAACGGACAGAGGGGGAATTGGTAAAGCTGCCACATGGCCCACCGCCATGCCCAAGGACAAGCGCCCCGTCCACCGGGCGGCGGGGGACAGGGCGCAAAAAGCGGGGGAAAGCCGCTGTGGCAGGTTAGTCGGCGGTGGCTTCGCCGGCGGGCGGTTCGTCGGGATCGAAGGGGGCATCGCCGGGCAGACCAGCAGGCAGCGCGCCCTTCATCTGCTCGGCCACCTTGGCCAGCTCGGGCAGCATGGCTTCCATCGCTCCGGCCATGGCACCCATGGCGCCGATCATCGCCGGAGCCTTGCGGCGGATCTCGCCAGGCACGGCGCGGGCATCGCGGCCGGCGACATCGGCAAGCGTGGTCCCCTTGCGCAAGCGGCGCGCAGTGCGCTTGTCACCCACGGCCTCGGCCGCCTGGCCAAAGGCCGAAACGTCCATCTGCAGCATGGCATTGGCCAGGCTGGCCAGCACCCCGGCCATGGCGTGCTGGGTGTCGCGGCTGCCAAGCATGCGCGAGACCTCGCCCAGGCCGGTTTCGGTCGGCTTGGCCGCAGCCGGCTGCGACAGGACCAGCGCGGCCAGGGGCAGTGCGGCGGCGAGAGCGAGACGAGAATTAAACATCGACGTTCAAGCTCCTGCACCCGGACACCCGGGCCGGGCGCGACTAGGGCGCAGGCGCTTTCACCAGGCTGAACGCACCGTGCAACATTCCGCAAGCTGCCCCGTTTGCGCGGTCAGATGTTGCCGCGCAGCAGCAGGCTGAAGATCTGGCCGAGCTCACCGAGCGGCTTTCGGTGAAGGCCGCGGGCGAATTGTTGCAGTGGCGGCGCCATCAAACCGGCGATGAACAACAGCGCCTTACTGATCAACCGCTTACGGCTGGCGACGGGCGCCTTGGGGCAGGTTCGCATCCAGCATGGCAAGGCACGGCGCCTTGAGCGCGGCGCGGTTGGGGTTGGCCCGCAGCGCGCTGAACTCACCCTGCATCACCGCCTGCAGCGCCGGTCGATCGAGCTTGCCGGCGTCCATCGCCCGGGCGCTGATCCGGACGAAGAATTCGCGCCCGCGCTGCGTCAATGGCGGCCAGTCGGTCGCACCCTGGCGGGCCTGTTCGCCAGCGACGATCGAGAACAGCGCGGCGCAACGCAGGCCGGTCTGCAGTTCAGGCGGCAGGGTTGGCGCGGCGGCCTGGGCCGAAAACGGCAGGGCGAGCAGTGCGAGCGGGAGAAGGTGCAGTTTCATCCGAAGCGCCATAGCGCGGCCAAGCTGAACGCCAGCCGATCAACCGATCCAGGCGGCAATGTCGGCCGCAACCGCATTGGCCGCGCGGTTGAGCGCCGGGGCGATCACCTCGGGCTTGGCCGAGATGCCCGGAATCACACTTTCGAACCGGCGCGTTTCGACCATGCCGCCGGGGCCGCTGCGCACGGCTTCGAACCGGACCACCACGGCCTGGTCGGCTGCGTCATAGCCCATGTCGATCAAGCGGCCGCCAATCCGCTGCGCGGTCTGGTTGGCCGTGCCATCGTCTTCCAGCACCAGCCGCTTGCCCGAGGCGCGGAGCGTTTCAGCCAGCAGGCTGCGAAACTGGCGGGCCGGCCGCTCAACCCAGGCCGCATCGGCAAGGTAGGCAATGCTCGAGCCGTTGACCCGGACCGGCACGCGCAGCACCGCCAGCTTGCGGTCAACATCGGGTTCAAGCACCAGCAGCGCATCGCCTTGCTTGCCGCTTACCCCGGTCCCGACGGCGGGGGTCTGGGTCGGGGTGAGCGCGATCAGCGTGGCGGGCTGCTTGCCGCCGCCCAGCCCCAGGCAGCCGCCCAGCAGCAGTGCCAGCGATGCAGCGGCAATCGCGCCGGGCAGACGAATGGTCATTCCTTGTACTCCGGCAGCTTGTTGCCCCCCAGCAGCGCGCCGGCGCCGCCATCGTCAATCTTTTCGGTCAGGTCGCGCAGCGCCTTGCTGGTGGCGCGCAGGTCACGCATCGCCGCTTCGGCCTGCGGCAGGGTCTGCTCATTCAGGCGCTGAGTGGCGGGGCGTGCGCTGGCCAGGGTTGCTTCCAGCTCCTTCGCGGCATTGTTGGCCGATTTCAGCGTGCCGCGCAGTTCGCGGGCCAGGGCCTGGCCATCGCCGCCGAGGAATTGGTTGGCGTTGGCGGCAACCTTCTCGAACTCGGTCAGCGTCATCGAGGCCTGCTTCAATGTTGCCTGCAGCTCGGTCAGCGTCGTTTTCACCTGCGGCGAGGCATCGGCCAGGCCGCCGGTCATCCGTTCGGTATTGGCGACGATATTGTCGATCGCCTTGAGGTTCTTGTCAGACAAGGCGATGTTGAGCCGTTCGGACACCGTCGCCAGGCGATCGAGCAAGACCGGCGCGGTGTTCAGCAGTGCCCCCAACCCGCCGCGCTTGGTCGGGATGACCGGCACGCCTTCCGGGCCCTTCTCAACGATCGGCGGCGCCCCCTTCACGGCCCCTTCGAGCAGAATGTTCGAGGTTCCGGTGAAGCTGCTCTGCAATGTCGCGGTCGTGCCCTGGAGGATTGGCACCTGCTTGTCGACGGCGATCCGGACCCGCACGAAGCTGGGGTCCTTGGTCCACAACTCGATCACTTCGATCTGGCCGATCGGAACGCCCTGAAACGAAACCGATGCCCCCTTCGACAAGCCATCGACCGACTGCTTGAAAAAGATGTCATAGGCGTTCTGATCGGTTTCGTTCCAACGCGCGATCCAGACGATGAACGCTGCGAGCACGGCCATCAGGCCGAGCGTCACCGCTCCCACCCAGACAAAGTTGGCTCTTGTCTCCATGCCTGACTAATCCCCCGCCTTTGCCGGCTTGTCCATCATCTTGTCAGGACGTGTGATCTTCGATTGTGCCACCTGGGCCGCACGGCCGCGCGGACCGTTGAAGTATTCCTGGATCCACGGATGGTCGAGCTTGAGTAGGTTTTCGATCGTATCGACCGCGATCACCTGCCGGTCGGCGATCACCGCCACCCGGTCGCAGATCTCGTGCAGCGTATCGAGATCGTGGGTGATCAGGAACACGGTCAGCCCCAGGGTATCCTGCAATTCCTTGGTCAGGGCATCGAAGGCGGCCGCACCGATCGGGTCGAGCCCGGCGGTCGGCTCGTCCAGGAACAGCAGCTCGGGATCGAGCGCCAGGGCGCGGGCCAGGCCGGCGCGTTTCTTCATGCCGCCAGAGAGTTCGGCCGGATACTTGTTGGCCGCCTCCTCGGGCAGGCCCGAGAGCACCACCTTGAACCGCGCGATTTCGCGCCGCAGCTCGTCGCTGATCTCGGGATAGAATTCGCGCAAGGGAACTTCGACATTCTCCGCCACGGTCAGGGTGGAGAACAGCGCCCCGCCCTGGAACAGCACGCCCCAGCGGCTGCGGATGTCGATATCCTCGTCGTCGCCCGCGGCGGTAATGTCCTGGCCCAACACTTCGATCGTCCCGTCGGTCGGCACCTGCAGGCCGATGATCGAACGCATCAGCACCGATTTGCCGGTGCCCGATCCGCCCACCACGCCGATGATCTCGCCGCGGCGGACCTTGAGGCTGAGGTTCTCGTGGATCACAGCATCGCCAAAGGCGTTGCGCACGCCTTCGACCACGATCGGGTACTCGCCCTTGAACGGCCCGGGCATGCGGTTGTGCGCAGCATCGGCCACGTCTTCGCGGATGTCTTCAAGATTGTCGCTCATCCCCAGCCCACCTCGGTGAAGAAGACTGCGAAGAAGGCATCGAGCACGATGACCATGAAGATCGCCTGGACCACCGCCATGGTGGTGCGCAGGCCGACTTCCTCGGCATTGGCCTTGACCTGCATGCCCTGATAGCAGCCGGCCAGGGCGATTATCAGGCCGAAGAACGGCGCCTTGACCAGCCCAACCCAGACATCGTGGATCGGCACCACTTCCTGCACCCGCAGCAGGAAGGTCATGAACGGGATGCCAAGCGTGAACGAGGAAATGAACGCCCCGCCGACGATTGCCGCCAGCGCGGCATAGAAGCCCAGCAGCGGCATCATCACCACAGCGGCCAGGATCCGCGGGATTACCAGCGCCTCAACCGGGGAAACCCCGATCGTGCGCATCGCGTCGATTTCCTCGGTCAGCTTCATCGTTCCGATCTGGGCCGCGAAGGACGAGCCGGACCGGCCCGCCACCATGATCGCGGTCATCAGAACCCCCAGTTCGCGCAAGGCGATCCGTCCGGTCAGGTTGACCGTCAGCATCTCGGCCCCGAACTGCTCCAGCTGGACCGCGCCCTGCTGGGCAATGACGATGCCGACCAGGAAGCTCATCAGACCGATGATCCCCAGCGCCGAAATGCCCACCAGTTCGGCCTGGCGGACCACGGCCAGCCAGCGCATCCGCGACGGGCTGCGCAGGATCCCCCACCAGGCCACCAGCACGGCCCCGAGGAAGCTGAGGATCCGGACAAAGCCCTCACCCCAGCCGCTGACCAGGACACCAACCCCCTGGAAGGTACGCGGCACCACGGGCAGGCGATGTTCGCCGGTGTGTCCTTCCCCGCTCGACTTGCTGACGGCCGCGATCAGCCGCTGGGCCTGGTCGCTAGCGCCGGTCAGTTCGGCCTGGTGATTGCGGACCAGCCGCCAGACTGTCCAGGCGCCGACCGTATCGATCTGGGTCACGCGCGACAGGTCGATCCGGGCCACCACGCTGTCCAGCTCGCGCAGCGCGCGATCGACCACGCCGATCGAGGCAACGGTAAGCGGCCCCGACAGCGCGAGCACTGCCCGGCCGGCATCATCCTGTTCCAGGGTAAAGTCGGTCCAGACGCGCATTACCCCCATGGTGGGCGAAAAATGCCGCGCCGACAAGCGAAGGCGGGGACCGGTACCTCAACCACACCGCCTTGCGCGCCGGGTCCGGCGCTGGCAAAGGCCGCGGACGATGACCGACACGACGCAAAGCTCCGAACTGCCCAAGACCTTTGACCCCGCCGGAATCGAGGCGAAGTGGTATGCGCACTGGGAAGCGAATGGCATGTTCCGTCCCGAACGGCCGGATGCCCAGCCCTTTACCATCGTCAACCCGCCGCCGAACGTGACGGGCAGCCTCCACATCGGCCACGCGCTCGACAACACGCTGCAGGACGTGGTGATCCGGTACGAGCGGCTGCGCGGCAAGGATGCATTGTGGGTGGTCGGCACTGACCACGCCGGGATTGCGACGCAGATGGTGGTCGAGCGCCAGCTTGAGCAGCGGCAGGACAAGCGCACCAACTACAGCCGCGAGGACTTCGTGGCGAAGGTCTGGGAATGGAAGGCCGAAAGCGGCGGGACGATCACCCGCCAGCTGCGCCGCCTGGGCTGCTCGATGGACTGGTCCAGAGAGCAGTTCACCATGGATCCGCACTTCACCCGCGCCGTGGTGAAGGTCTTCGTCGATCTCTACAACCGTAGGCTGATCTATCGCGACAAGCGGCTGGTCAACTGGGACCCAAAGCTGAAGACCGCGATCTCGGACCTTGAGGTCGAGACCCAAGAGATCAAGGGCCACTTCTGGCGCTTCCGCTATCCCTTCGCCGATGGCAGCGGCCATGTTGAAGTCGCGACGACCCGGCCCGAAACGATGCTGGCCGACATGGCCGTGGCGGTGAACCCGGACGACGAACGCTATAAGGCGGTCATCGGCAAGGAGATCCTCCAGCCGATCACCGGTCGCCGCTTCAAGGTGGTGGCGGACGAGCACGCCGATCCGGAACTCGGCTCGGGCGTGGTCAAGATTACCCCGGGGCATGACTTCAACGACTTCGAAGTGGGCAAGCGCGCCGGGATCAAGCCGGCCGACATGCTCAACATGTTCGATGCCGAAGCCCGCGTGGTCCAGACCGCCGACGGGCTAGTGCCAGAGGAATTCCTCGGTCTCGACCGCTTCGTTGCGCGCGAGCTGGTGGTGGCCCGCATGAAGGAAGCCGGCTGCCTGATCCCCCACGTCACCAAGGACAAGGACGGCAACGAAAGCGAAGCCGACGCCGAGCCGCGCCTGATCCAGCAGCCCTTTGGCGACCGTGGCGGCGTGCCGATCGAGCCGTGGCTGACCGACCAGTGGTACGTCAACGCAGCAGAACTGGCCAAGGCACCGCTCGAAGCGGTCCGCTCCGGCGCGGTCGAGATCGTGCCCAAGACCTGGGAAAAGACCTTCTTCAACTGGATGGAAAACATCCAGCCCTGGTGCGTCAGCCGCCAGCTGTGGTGGGGGCACCGGATTCCGGCGTGGTTCGACGCAGACGGCAATGTCTTCGTGGCCGAGACCGAGGAAGAAGCGCAGGCGCTGGCCGGTGGCAAGCCGCTGACCCGCGACGAGGACGTACTCGACACCTGGTTCTCTTCGGCCCTCTGGCCCTTCGCCACGCTCGGCTGGCCGGAGGCGGATGCGCCGCTGCTGGCCAAGCACTATCCCAATGACCTGCTGATCTCGGGCTTCGACATCCTGTTCTTCTGGGATGCGCGGATGATGATGATGGGCCAGGCGATGACCGGGCAGGACCCGTGGAAGCGGCTCTACCTGCACGGTCTGGTCCGCGCGCCGGACGGGCAGAAGATGTCCAAGTCCAAGGGCAACGTGGTCGATCCGCTCGGCCTGATCGACCAGTACGGCGCCGATGCGCTGCGCTTCTTCATGGCGGCGATGGAAAGCCAGGGCCGTGACATCAAGATGGATGAGAAGCGGGTCGAGGGCTACCGCAATTTCGCGACCAAGCTTTGGAACGCGGCTCGCTTCTGCCAGTCCAATGGCATCGGCGGCAGCACCACGGTTGCTGCCCCGGCGGCGACATCGGCGGTCAACAAGTGGATCATCGGCGAAGTGGTCGAAACCCTCGCCGAGCTCGACAAGGCGATGGCCGACCTGCGTTTCGATGCAGCGGCCAATGCGGTCTATCACTTCGTCTGGGACCAGTTCTGCGACTGGTACCTGGAGCTGATCAAGGGCCAGATCGACGCGGAGACCAAGGCGGTTGCCGGCTGGGTGCTCGACCAGATCCTGGTCATGCTCCACCCCTTCATGCCCTTCGTGACCGAAGAGCTGTGGTCGAAGCTGGCGGACCGGCCGGACTATCCGCTGATCACCGCCAAGTGGCCGGAACCGGGCGCGAGTGTCGATGCTGGCGCAAAGGCCGAGGTCGACTGGCTGATCGCCCTGATCGGATCCCTGCGCACAGCCAAGAACGAGCTCGGCATCGCGCCGGGCGCCAAGCTTGACGCTTACCTCCCCGAGCCGAGCGCGGCGACGCGCGGGATCATTGAGCGCAATCCGGCGGCGATCGAACGGCTGGCCCGGCTGAACGGCATCCGCTTTGAAGCCGCTCCCGCCGGCGCGGCGATGCAGGTTGGTGCCGGCGATGCCAATGTGATCGTGCCGCTCGAAGGCGTGATCGACATTGCCGCCGAGAAGGCCCGCCTGGCCAAGGCGCTGGAAATCTCGACCAAGGAAGCCAAGAGCCTCGAGGGCCGCCTCTCCAACCCGGCATTTGTCGAGAAGGCCAAGCCCGAAGCGGTCGACAAGGCCCGCGCCGACCATGCCATGCACCAGGCCGAGGCCGAACGGCTGGCAGCGGCACTGGCGCGGCTGGGGTAATCCAAACCTCGTCACCCCGGACTTGATCCAGGGTCCCGCTTTTGAGCTCTGGCGGAGCGTGTGAAGAAGGAAGCCGGACCCCGGGTCAGGCCCAGGGTGACGAGGGAGACAAAGGTTGCCTCTCTACGCTGTCCTCCTAAGCCCAAATCTGCCAAGGACGCTGCGCCATGCTGACCCTCGCCACCACCACCCCCGGTGAACCGGAAATCTTCGCCTCGCTCCAGGGCGAAGGCGCAAGCATGGGCCGGCCGGTCGCCTTCGTGCGGCTGTCGCGCTGCAACCTTGCCTGCACCTGGTGCGACACGGCCTATACCTGGCGGTTCGAGGGCGATAATCGCCCGCACCGTGATGGCCTGGCCTTTGAGCGCAAGGCCAACCAGGTGGTGCTGGACGAGGCCGAGGTGGCCGCGCGGATCATGGCGCTGGGGCAGGACCGGCTGGTGATCACCGGGGGCGAACCGCTGCTCCAGGGGGCGGCGCTGGCGCGTATGGTTGCCCTGCTGGAGGGCATGAGCATAGAGATCGAGACCAACGGTACGGTCGCCCCGCATGCCGCGCTCGATCCGCTGGTCAGCCAGTACAATGTCAGCCCGAAACTGAAGCATTCCGGGAATCTCGTTGACTCTGCACAGATTCCCGAGCGGTTGGCGGAGTGGAGTCTGAAACCTCAAGCCTGGTTTAAGTTTGTCGTGGCGCCGCCCGATGACGTTTCCGAAGTGCTGGAGCTGATCGAAACCCACCGCCTGCCCCGCGCAAGAGTCTTCGTCATGCCGGAAGGAACCGACAGCGCCACCTTGCGCGAGCGGGAGCGCTGGCTGGCCCCGCTGGCGCTGCAAAACGGGCTACGCCTTTCGGACCGGATGCATATCCACCTCTATGGTGATACCCGCGGGACATGAGTGATGCTCCCCCCGGCACCGGCCCGCTGAAAGGCAACCTGACCGAGGGGCCGCTGACCCGGACCCTGCTGTTTTTTGCCTTGCCGCAGCTGATCGGCAACGTGCTGCAAAGCCTCAACGGCTCGATCAATGCGATCTGGGTCGGGCAATTGCTGGGCGACGAGGCGCTGGCGGCCACGGCCAATTCGAACATCCTGATGTTCCTGCTGTTCGCGCTGGTCTTCGGCTTCGGCATGGCGGCGACGGTGCGGATCGGCCAAGCTTGGGGCGCCAATGACGTGATCGCGGCCCGCCGGGTGCTGGGCGCAGCGCTGGGGCTGACGGGCATGATCTCGCTGGTGATGGCGACGCTGGGGATCCTGTTTGCGGACAAGGTGCTGGACCTGCTGGCCACCCCCGGCGCGGCGCATGACCAGGCGCTGGCCTATCTGCGCGTGGTGTTCATCGCCAACCCGATCGCCACGATCACCACGATGATCGCCATGGGCCTGCGCGGATCGGGCGATGCGGCCACGCCGCTGCGCTTCATGATCCTGGCGACGGTTCTGGACGTGATCCTCAACCCGATCCTGATCCTGGGGCTGGGCCCGGCGCCGGCGCTAGGTATTGCCGGATCGGCCTGGGCGACGGTGATCGCCACGACCATCGGCTTTGGCGCGATGCTGGTGTGGATCTATGCCAAGGACCTGCCGCTGCGGCTGCGCGGGGCGGAGCTGGCCTGGCTGAAGCCGCGCTGGGACGAGGTGCGGTACTTGCTTTCCAACGGCCTGCCGATGGGCGCGCAGATGCTGGTCATCTCCGGCGCCGGGGTGATCATGATCGGGCTGGTCAACCGCGAGGGCGTGGTCACGGCGGCGGCCTATGGCGCGCTGCTGCAGATCTGGAACTACATCGGCATGCCAGCCATGGCGATCGGCGGCGCGGTCAGCGCGATGGTGGCGCAGCATATCGGCGCCGGGCGCGAGGACCGGGTCGATGCGATCAGTCTGTCGGGCAGCTTGACCAATTTCGCGATGACCGGCGTGCTGATCGCGGCGCTGGCGCCCTTTGACCGGCCGGTGCTGGAGCTTTTCCTGGGGGCGACCAGTCCATCGGTACAGGCCGCGCTGCATATCCAGGACCTGGCAATCTGGACCTATCTGCCCTTCGGCGTGACGATCGTGCTGTTCGGGACGCTGCGCGCCTATGGCGCCAACTATGCGGCGCTGCTGGTGCTGTTCACCTCGATGTATGTGGTGCGGCTGGGGGCCTATTATCTGCTCTACCCGCTGCTGGGGGCAGATGCGCTGTGGTACTCGTTCGTGATCAGCTCGATCACGTCCTTGGGCTTTACGCTACTGGTCTATTTCCGCCTGCCGTGGCGCAAGCGCATACTGACGCGCATCGCCGCCGCAGCGGACGATACGCAGCCAGGATGAACCCGTTTACCTTCCCTGGGCGCGCCAGCGCTGGACGGTGCGCTGGACCATTTCCTCTTCGCCGCCGGCATCGCGCCACAGTTCGCTGATCGAAGGGTCGGCCGAGGCCGGACGCTTCATCTCTTCGAGATCATCGAAGGCGACGCGGATCGGGATCGAAACGCCCTCGCCGCAGATGATGCATTCGCGGTTGCGCAGCGCCGGAATCGAATCGAGGAAGCCGCGCGCGCCTTCGGGCATGGCGGCCTTCACGAAGGCTTGGTCGCGATCGTTGTTGAGGCGCATCGATATGATCGTGCCGCACTGCGAGAGCACGCCTTCAGCCAGGTCAGACGGGCGCTGGGTAATCAGGCCCAGGCTGACGCCGTACTTACGGCCTTCCTTGGCGATCCGGCTAAGGATCCGGCCGACCGAGGAGCCATCGGCGTTCTTTTCGTTCGGAACGTAGCGGTGGGCTTCTTCGCAGATCAGCAGGACCGGGCGGGTTTTCTCGTCACGCGCCCAGATCGCGAAGTCGAAGACCATGCGGCTGAGCACGGCGACCACGGTGGAGGTGATGTCGGACGGCACGCCCGAGACGTCGATGATCGAGATCGGCTTGCCGCGGCTCGGCAAGCGGAAGATCTTGGAGATGAACTCGGCCATGGTGTCGCCGACCAGCATGCCGGAGAACATGAATTGGAAGCGCGGATCGGCCTTCAGCTCGTCGATCTTGTTCTTGATCCGCATGAACGGGGCCGAGGACGTCGCCTTGTCGAGCTTGCCCATCTCGCTCTGGATCAGGTTGGTCAGGTCAGACAGAAGATAGGGGATCGGGCTGTCGACCGTGATCTTGCCCATGGTTTCGGCTAGGCGGTTCTTCGACCGCGCGGCGAGCAGGCACTTGCCGAGGATGTCCATGTCCTCCTGCCGGTCGTTGCCGCTGGAGGTCAGGAACACTTCGCAGTGCTCTTCGAAGTTCATCAGCCAATAGGGCATCTGCAGGTTCGAAACGTCGAAGATCATCCCTGTCTGCTTGAACGCGGCGGAATATTCGCCGTGCGGGTCGATCATCACGATGTGACCTTCGGGCGCGCTCTCGCAAATCCGGTGGAGGATCAGCGCGGCGCTGGTCGACTTGCCGGTACCGGTCGAACCGAGCAGGGCGAAGTGCTTGCCCAGCATCGAATCGATGTAGAGCCCGGCGCGGATGTCCTTGGTCGGGAACACCGTGCCAACCTGGATCGAGGAGCGGCCATCGCTGGCATAGATCTGGCGCAGGTCGTTGCTGGTAGCCGGATAGATCAGCGCCCCGGGGATCGGATAGCGCGTCACACCGCGGCGGAAGGAGTGGATGCGGCCGGTCAGGCGCTCTTCATCGCCTTCGCCCAGGAAGTCGATCTGGGCCATGATCCCGCCAGGGGTCTTGGAATCCTGGCGCTGGGTGCGGACCGAGGCGAGCAGCCAGCCCTTGCCGACGCGAATCTTGATCTGGCTGCCGACTTGGCCTGCCAGCGCGATCGACGGATCGGCATCTTCGGTGCATTCCTGCAGACGCTGGAGATCGAGCGCAATCGCCGAGCCCGAACCGGCAATTTCCAGCACGATGCCGATCGGCTCGCGGGCATTGTCGATAGCCTGCCCTGCCGCAGCCGGAGCGGCTTCAGCCTCCGCCGAATTGTCGCGTTGCCCGAAACCGCTGCTATTCAATCCGTCCATGCCGCTGGCGTCCCTTGTTCTTTCGCCCTATTTTTTGGCGCAGGGAACCCATAGGCTTGGGCGGTTAAAATGGCTTAAACGAGCGCGAAGAGCCGTCCGGCGACAAAGCCCATGCCGACCGACACCATAACGGCGAGCAGACCATAGAAGAACCCATTGTTATCAGCGAACTGGGCGACCAGCCGCTCGAACCCGACCTTGCGGACTTCGACCCTGGCCACGGCCGAGGCGACGACGCGCCCCCGGCTGATTGCAAAGGTTTCGGCAGTATAGGTGCCGGTCTGGACCGAGGACGGCAGGCTGATCCGGGCCTGGTAGAGCACCTGCTCGCTGACCTGGACCCCGCGCGGATCCTCCTTGTACAGCCCCTCCCGCACCCGTCGTTCGACGAGCCCGGCGGAAAAACGGCGCTGCTCGGCAGGATCGAAGGCCCCGATCGGCGAGAGCTGGAGCCAGGGGAGGCCGAGTTCGTAAATCGCTGCGGTCTTCTGATCGACAATCTTGTCGATCGGCTTGGACGAGGCGACCGCGAAGAAGGCCGGGGCGGACCGAAACTCAGCGCTGGCGGCATTGACCCATATCCCGGCAATGCGCTGCTTCTCGCGCAGGATGATTGCGTTGGTCGGGCCCTTCAGCACCACGACGATGTCATAGTCCTGCCCCGCCCGGCTGCCCTCTGGCGTCAGGATTGCGCCGAACAGCAGCAGTTCGGTTCCGGTGAAGCCCTGGCGGACCTGAATTTCGTGCTGCGACACTTCCGGCACCAGGATCGGGTCGCGCGCCCCGCCCAGCAGGATCAGGCAGAGGATTGCCAGCAGCACCCTCACAGCGGGCTGTCCGTGTAGATCTCGTCCGGCTGCCAGGCCAAGCCAATCAGCATCCGCAATGCGATG
>JAJTFU010000203.1 GCA_021299075.1 Novosphingobium sp.
CACGAACAGCACCGGCAGGATGAACAGAATCAGCGGCACGGTCATGATCGCGGGCAGACGCGCGGCCTTTTCCTCAGCGCGCATCATGCGCTCGTTGCGGAATTCGGCCGAGAGCACGCGCAGCGCGGAGGCCAGCGGCGTACCATAACGTTCGGTCTGGACCATGGTGGTGGTCACACCCTTGACCGCTTCCAGATTGACGCGCCAGGCCAGGTTTTCGAAGGCCTGGCGGCGTTCGGACAGGAACGACAGTTCGATCGCGGTCAGGGCAAATTCGTCGCCCAGTTCCGGATAGGCCCGGCCCAGTTCGCGCGCCACGCGGTTGAACGAGGCGTCGACGGTCAGACCTGCTTCGGCGCAGATCACCAGCAGATCGAGCGCATCGGGCAGGCCCTTGCGGATCGCATCGGTGCGCTTCGAGATCAGGTTGGCCAGATAGATTTCCGGACCCTTGTAGCCCAGGCCAACAGCCGCGGCGAAAGCCATCAGTCGCTTCATCCCGCCCCATTCCGGGAAGAAGTTGATGCCATAGACCACGAAGCCAACGAACCCGCCGAGCACGATCGGCAGCACCATCCGCGCGAAGATGACGACAATGCCGAGTTCCTTCTTGCGGATCCCGGCCTGGGCCAGTTTCTGCTGAATGACCTCAAGCTGGCTCTGCTGCAGCACCTTCAGCGCCGACAGCGTGTCCTTCATCTTGTCGGCGGTCTCGTTCTTGCGGACAAGCGAGGCGCGCTTCTTGGCAGTCTGGGTGATGATCCCGCTCTTTAGCTGGTCGCGGCGCTCGTTGAGCGCCTTGACCCGCTTGGCCATCGGATCGCGGATCGTGACCGCAGTGTAGATCGCGAACATGACAGCCATCGCCGCCAGACCCGCGAGGATCGAGCCAACCCAGATTACGTCGACGCCGAGCAGCGTGGGACCGGGAGGGGTGTTCATCATGTCCTGTTCCTGTCCCTGCTCAGATTTCGAAGCTGACCATCTTGGCCATGATGAAGGCGCCGATCGACATCCAGGTCAGGCCGCCAAGGCCCGTCACGATCAGGCGATCGTCAGTAAAGAACCCGCCCAGGTAGCCCGGGTTGATCATGTAGATCATGGCAAACACGATGAACGGCAGCGCACCCACGATGTAGGCGGAAGCCTTCGATTCAGAGCTCATCGCCTTGATCTTGAGCTTCATCTGGGCGCGCTTGCGCAGCACGTCTGCCAGGTTTGACAGCGTCTCTGCCAGGTTGCCGCCGGTTTCGCGCTGGATTGCCAGCGTGATGCAGAAGAAGCTGAATTCGGGCGTGTTCAGGCGATCAGCGGTTTCCTGGAGGGCGTCCTCCATGGTCTTGCCGATCTTGATCCGCTCAGTCACCATCTTGAATTCCTCGCCCACCGGGCCAGGAACTTCGGTGGAAACCACGCCAAGCGTTTCCGTGACGGGCAGGCCTGATCGCAGGCCGCGAACCAGCAGTTCGATGGCATCGGGGAACTTGGCTGTAAACGCATTGGTGCGCCGGCTGATGAAGAAGCTGACCACGCCATGCGGCAAGCCAGCACCGACCATCAGGCCCACACCAAGCGACAGCGCGGCGGCTCCGGTCTTGAGGAACATCAGCAGCGCCACCGCCAGGGCCAGACCGCCCGAGGCATAGAGATACTGGCGCCGCAACCGCCTTCTTGAGCTGGGCTTCAACCTTGTCGATCGTGCTATCGGAATGCCGATAGCGCAGCCCCTGGAGGCGGCGAGCCGCTTCCTTGGCCGGCGAGGGGCCGGCGAAGCCCAGGTAGCCCAGGACCATGAACGCCATCAGGCCCACGGCAATCAGCAGCAGTTGGGTGATGTCCATTGACTGGTCAGGCCTTCTTCAAAAGTGTTCCCGGTTCCGGCTTCAGGCCGAAGCTTCAGCCGGCGACTTGGCCGCCTTCTTGGGCAGCAGCGACTTGAGGTCGAACTTGCCCAGCAGCGAGGCCTTCGGCTTGACCGCATCATCGACCGTCTCGCCATCGCCCACGCCGTGGACCGACTTGGCGATGTCGCGGATCACCGCGCCAGCCTTGGCCGAACGGTTGGCGTCGGCAAAGGTCTGGCCCAGCTTGGCGGCATTGGCCGCAGCCTTGGCGTCATAGGGAATGGTGAAGCCGATCTTGCGTTCGATCGAGGCCTCGAAATCGGCCTTGCTGATCTCGCCAGTGCCGGGCAGCACCTTGTTGGCGACCACGATCGTCTGAACGTGCGGCGCATTGCTCTTCATCCAGGACAGCACGCGGATCGCATCGCGCGCGCCGGCCAGGGTCATTTCCGTGACCAGCAGCACGACATTCACGTCGTTGAGCAGGTGCGGGAAGTTGATCAGCATGTTACGCGGCAGGTCGATCACCGTCATCTCGAAGGCTTGCCGGAATTCTTCCTGCAGCTGGATGAAGGCGGCGCCATCGGTCATCAGCGGCGAATTGATCGGCGCTTCGGCCGACAGGATCGCCAGGTGATCGTTGGCCCGGATCATGGCGCGTTCGATGAACAGGCCGTCGATGCGGCTGGGGTTCTCGATCGCGTCGGTCAGACCGCGGCCCGGTTCCAGGTCAAGCGCTAGGGCGCCCGTTCCGAAATGGATGTCGAGATCCAGCAGCGCGGTCGGCAGCTTCTCGTCGCCGCTGTACAGCCAGGCGAGGGACGTCGCGATGGTGGAGGCGCCGACGCCGCCGCGGGTACCGAGGACGGCCACCGAGACATGCTTCTTGGCCGCCGACGGATCGTGCGACTTGGGCGAGGCAAAGACCGTCTGGGCATTGACCAGGGCATCGCGGACCTGGCCCGGCGAGAGCGGCTTCAGGAGATAGTCCTGGATCCCGCTGCCGAGGAGGTCGCGATAGAGCCGGACGTCGTTGACCTGGCCGATCGCGATCACCACCGTGCCGGGTTCGCAAACCTCGGCCAGGGCGTTGATGTCGCTCAGCGGGTCGCCGCTTTCCGACAGGTCGACCATCAGGATGTTCGGGCTGGCCGAGATCGACAGCGACTGGACCGCATTGCGCAGGCCACCCTTGTTGCACTTCTCGGGCTGCCAGCCCATTTCGATCACGACGGGGCGCAGCACATCAAGCGCGGCATCGTCGCAGATATAGGCGCTAAAGGCGTCGCGGCTGCCGGCTGCACCGGGCTTCCAAGGAGCATTCATGGCTTACTTCCCGCCCTGAGTGGAGTTCTGCTTGAGACCGCCTTCGCCGGTGGGCTTGGCGTCGCGATAGACGTCGATTGCCTTGTTGCTGCTCATCACCACGGTCCGACCGGTGGTGTTGGCGCCCTTCAGCAGGTGCTCCGGATCGGCCACCATCGCCGCCAGATTGGCGTTCGAGGCGCAGCCGTAATTGGTGCTGGTGGCGTTCTTGAAGTTGGTGTCCGACTTGGCCGACCAGTCCGGGCAACCCGGAACGGTAGCGCTGCTGCGGGTCACCACCACGCGTGCCGTGCCGGGATTGACTGCACCCGGGGTCACCGGGGCGGTATCGCTGACCAGCAGGCCGAACCGTCCGGCAACCGCTTCGACGGCAGCGCGGGTGGCGCCGCTCGACAGCGGGTCGTCGATCGAGATCCGGTCACCATAACGCAGGTCCATCGCTTCGAACCAGCCGGCCAGGCGGCGGGATTCGGGCAGCGAAAGGCCTCCGGGATTGGTCGTCACATCCAGCGTATAGTTGGTCCGGCTGACCACCGGCTGGTGGACGCTTTCGAGCTGGGTATTCTGGGCCATGCCGCCGCAGCCGGCAAGCAAGGTTCCCAGCGAGAGAGCGAGAGCGGCGCCAAGCGCCTTGCGGGTCTGGAAGCTACGCATTGTCATCACCTCTCTCAGTTCATGCTGAAGCCGGGCGTCGCTGCTTCGGCAGCAGCGGTGCGCGACTTCTTCTTTGAACGCTTGTCTTCGACCGGACGGACTGCCGGCGGCGTGTCGAGCTCGCCCACCTTGGGGACGGGCGCGCTGGCCGGGGCAGCGGATGGCAGCGGGCGGCTGGCGCCGGACTTGCCGTTGTTTTCCTGGTTGCCAAAGATCCGCTGAATATCGTCCGGATTCTGGTATCCGTCAGTCGGCAGCTTGATGTCGTTGGCATCAACTGGGTTGACCAGGTACGGGGTCACCACGATCACCAGTTCGGTTTCGCCGCGCTGGAAGTTGGTCGAGCGGAACAACGAGCCCAGGATCGGGATATCGCCGGCACCCGGCATCTTCTTGACCGTATTCTGGGCGCTGTTGCCCATCAGACCGGCGATCATGAAGCTCTGACCAGAACCCAGTTCGATAGTGGTTTCGGCGCGGCGCACGGTCAGGGCCGGAACGTTGAAGCCGTTGAGCTGGATCGAACCCTGGCTCGACAGTTCCGACACTTCCGGACGGACCCGCAGCGAGATCCGGCCATTGGCCAGCACGGTTGGCGTATAGGCCAGGCTGACACCAAAGCGCTTGTATTCGACCGAGGTCGAACCCAGGCCCTGGCTGATCGGGATGGGATATTCACCACCGGCCAGGAAGTCCGCCGTCTCGCCTGAAAGCGCAGTCAGGTTCGGTTCCGAGAGGCTGGTGACCAGGCCGAGCGACTCACCCATGTCGAGCGCGCCGAGCAGGTCCATTCCGAACAGCTTGGTCTGCATCGCCAAGGTCGTGCCGATCGTTGCAGGGGTAACGCTAGAGCCAGCAATAGAGATCGTCTTGGTCGGATCAGCCGGATCCGGGAGCGTGATCGTGGCTTTGTTGCCAACACCAAGCGCCTGGTTCGGTCCTGCATACATTGTCGGGGCGAATGAGCGGCCCTGGCCAATGCCGAACTGCATGCCCGAGCTGCCATCAATCGTGGTGAGATTTACCCCCAGTTGCTTGACCAGCGAGCGGCTGACTTCGGCGAACTTGACGCGCAGGTTGACCTGCAGCGGCGTCGCGGTCTTCAGCCGGGTGATGACATTGGCATCCTTGCCGACAAAGGCTTCGACCAGCCGCTTGGCTTCCGAGGCATCTTCGGGCGAGGCAATGGTGCCGGTCAGTAGGAAGGTGTTGGTCCCCATGGTGGAGACGGCCACCTTGGCATCGGGCATGGCCATCCGCAGCATCGTATCGACGCTGTCGATGTTCGAGCCGACACGGATATTGGCCCTGGGCGGGGAGCAGGGCCAGCGGGGCCAGCATGCAGCCTGCGCTGAGCAGAGTGGTTACGAGGCGCTTCATCGGGTTGCCTTTCTTGAGGGCGATCGCGGCGGGGTTCATGGAACGGCTCATCTCAGCGCCTCCCGACCTGTTCGACGACGGTATTCTTGCCGCGGGTCACCCGGACCACCGGCCCCTGCGGAGCAGCGGCAAAGCCGGGGGAAGCAGACGGTCCAGCCGGTTCGGCCATGCGAGGAGCGGCAGGCGCGACCGGGACGGAGCGGCGCTGGAAGCGCGACACATCACCACCGGTCACGAAAGTCGTGCCGCCATCGACCGGCCGGTTCATGGCCTGGCCAAGCAGCTTTTCTTCCTGTTCCTTGGTCGCGCCGGCCGGCACCTTGACCGTGCCGCTGGCAATCGCCTGATCCAGCTCGGCCTGATTGTCGGCCAGGCTGCGCAGTGCCAGGCTGATCGTGCCGATGGTCTGCGCCACGGCAACCTTTTCGGCGATCTTTGGCGTAACTTCGACCGTGATCGTGCTGAAGCCGCGGACCACGGTCTTGCCTTCGACGATTTCGGTTTCAGTCGACTGGTCGGTCGCTAGGACGCGAACGTTGCGCAGGATGGTTTCCGCAGCCTTGAGCGATTCACCGCTGCCACCTTCACCGCGCACGGACTGGGTCAACACCAGGTCGATATGGTCACCCGGGAAGACGAAGCCGGCGACGCCGGTCTTCTGCGAAACCGGGATGGTCACGGCGCGCATGCCGGGGCCAAGCGCCGCGGCGAGGAAGCCGCGGTCACCCGGCGAAACGAGCGCGCCCTGGGTAACCGGCTGGCCGGCGGTGACCGGATAGCGGACCACCGTGCCGAGCAGCTTGTTCATGTCGGCTTCGCCGTCGATGAAATAGGCGTCCTGCACCATTTCCTTCGGCCAGGCCTGGAACGAGATCGAGTCGGCCGTGATGATCGTGCCAACGGGGAGGGCGCGCTGTGCCACGAGGACCTTTGGTCCCTGGGGCACCTGTTGGGCCGCTTCAGCCTGAGGCGCAGAGGCCCCGGCAAACAGGCTCCTTGCAGCCATGGCCGTGCCGATCGCAACGATCAGCGCGCCGAGCAGCAACATTAGCTTCTTTTTATCCATGGCTCTGCAAGCCCCCTAGAAAAACACCAAGATCGAAAGCGTTATCGGTGCAAAATGGTTAAAATCCGGTTCAACCCATCCCGCCGACTGCGGCCGTGGCTTGGGCAGCGGGAAGAAACTGGCTGGCCAGGGCCCAGAGCCCGGCCGACGAAATCGCGACGCCGTAAGGAATGGCCAGGCGCTCGCGGCGGCTGCGCATGCCGTGCCAGACGGCCATGACTATCGTCAGGACGCCGCCCAGCAGCGCCATCATGATGACAAGCTTCAGGAACCAGGCCGGGGTGATCCACAGCGCCAGCGCGGCCAGCAGCTTGACGTCACCGCCACCCATGGCGCGCAGCGCGAACAGACCGGCGCAGATGGCAAAGGTCACGAGCGAGATGCCGAGCTGCCAGGCGACGCCGGGCCACAGGCTCAGCCCGCTGGCCCACCAGTAGAGCGGAGCACCCAGCGCGATGGCGGCATTGAGCCAGTTGTCGATCTGACGACGGCGAATATCGGTAAAGGCGGCAACCACCAGCGCGATTGCCAAGGCCCCCAGCAGTACGTATTGAAATTCGACGTTCGGCATTGCCCGCCCCCTGGTATCGGGAGCATGGATACAGGGCAGGGCTTACCAAAAAGTAACCAAGGTAAAGAGGCTCGAATTAGCCACATGTCCGCTGCGTTCGATCGCCGGGTAATTCCCGCCGAAGCCATTGAAAGTCATTGGCTGGCGCCAAATGGACAGGCCATCCGCCGGATCGACTGGCCTCATCCGAATCCGCGCGGCGCGATCCTGTTCATGGGCGGGCGCGGGGACTTCTACGAAAAATACCTTGAGGCATTGGCGCACTGGCACCAGCAGGGCTGGGCGGGCACCGCCTTTGACTGGCGCGGGCAGGGTGGTTCGGGCCGGCTCGGCAAGGATCCCTTCACGGGTCATATTGACGATTACGCGACCTGGGTTGGCGATCTGCGAGCCTTCTGGCGCGACTGGTCGGCAACCGTTTCCGGCCCGCGGATCGCAATCGGTCATTCGATGGGCGGCCACCTCGCGCTGCGCGCGACGGCCGAAGCGGCGATCGATCCTGCCGCGCTGGTACTCTGTGCGCCGATGCTGGGGCTGCGCGATGGCAATATGCCCGATTGGCTGATGCACACCGTCGCGCGGTTGATGTGCCGCCTTGGCGATCCGGCCCGACCGGCCTGGAAGTGGAGCGAGAAGCCCGGCCAGCCGCCGGACAGCCGGGGCGACCTGCTGACGCACGATCCCGAACGCTATGCTGACGAACTGTGGTGGCGCGCGGCGCGGCCCGAGGTGGTGATGGGGCCGGGCTCGTGGCGCTGGGTTGAGCGGGCCTATGCTTCGATGCGCTGGCTCGCCCGGCCTGATGTGCTGGCGCAGGTACGCCAACCGGTGCTGTTGCTGGCGACCGACCAGGACGCGCTGGTCAGCTTCAAGGCCAGCGCCCGCGCTGCTGAATGGCTGCCGCAGTGCGAACTGGTCAACTTCGGTCCGCGTGCCCGGCACGAGATCCTGCGCGAGGCTGATCCGGTGCGCATGGAAGCGCTGGCGCGGATCGATACCTTTCTGGCAAAGGCGCTGGCATGAGCGAGCGGTTCGATTTTGCCATCGTTGGTGCCGGGATTGCGGGAGCCTCGCTGGCTGCGGGTCTCGCGCCGCATGGCCGGGTCCTGCTGCTCGAGGCTGAGGACCGGCCAGGCTACCACTCGACCGGTCGCTCGGCGGCGTTCTGGACCGAAAGCTATGGCGGCCCGCAGGTCCAGCCGCTGACCACGGCATCGGGGCCGTTCCTGCACCAGCACGGCCTGCTAACCCCGCGCGGCGCGCTGACATTGGCGCGACCGAGCGAACTGCCGGACCTAGCCGCCTTTGTATCGGAGTTCCGGGCACTAGGCGTCCGGGTCGATGATCTTGACCGGGCCGCGCTGGAACTGCGGCTGCCTGGCCTCAAGCCCGAATGGGTGGCCGGGGCCTTTGAGCCTGACTGCTGCGATATCGATGTCGCGGGTCTGCACCAGCTCTGGCTCGCCGCCGCACGGCAGGGCGGGGCTGAGCTGTGGACCCGGGCACGGCTGGAGCAGGCAAGCCGCACTGGTGGTGCCTGGCGGCTCAGCCTGGCCGATGGCCGGACGGCGGCAGCGACCGTGCTGGTCAACGCCGCCGGCGCCTGGGCCGATCCGGTGGCGCAGCTTGCCGGGGTCAGGCCGCTCGGTATCCAACCCTATCGCCGCACGGTCGCGCAGTTGCGGCTGCAGGATGGACCGCCCGCCGATTTGCCGCTGGTGCTGGGGATCGACGGGCTGTTCTATTTCAAGCCCGAGGCCGGGCGGCTGTGGCTCAGCCCGCACGATGAAACGCCCAGCCCGCCCTGCGATGCCGCGCCCGAGGAGCTGGACGTGGCCCTG